>DATHKA010000448.1:0-5806 GCA_035489615.1 Chryseolinea sp. | reverse complement strand
GCGCGAAGTCGTTGCACTTAGCGGCAACTTGTAGAGATTACTCTTCAGCCCACACGGAGACCAGGTGGTAAGTGTCGCGTCTCTCACAGTGTAAATGGTGCTGATTCACGTCTTTTTTTATCCTTACTGCGCCAATGGATTCTTGTTTCATCCTTTGGCACGGATTTTCAATGTATATCATCAGATTCTTAAACATAAAAAATACAAACATGAAAAAAGTACTCTTTATAGTAGCGGGGCTGTTGTTTATGGCAACCGTTACATTCGCGCAAGACACTACACGCACACAGCAGCAGAGTCCTGAACAAACACCAACGCAAAGTTATACGAAGGACATGGTGAAAATTACGGCCACTGATCTTCCGGAGGCAGTTAGACAAACTTTAGCAGCACCTCAATATCAAGGTTGGGAATCGGCACCGGTATATCGAAGCAAAAATAACGACATGTACATCATCGAAATGGGTACCGGAGACCAGGCAAAGACTTTTCGCTTTGGAGCGGATGGTAAACCGATTCTGGAGTAACAAAAATTCCTTGACGTAATCGCCGCTGTTGACCACGCACTATCGCATCGTCCACTCTCGCGATTAATTTCAAACTAAATTCAGTGGGCTTAGGCCTGCTGAACCTGGAGCTGTCGGCAGCCTGGTGCTGTCGGCAGCTCTTTTTTTATTGGCCTTCACCCGGTTTGTTGTTCAGCAATGATGCATTAGTCATCCACCGGATGTCGTTCGCGTTTGATCCACACCTTTGCCAGCGGTCCCACCTGGATCGGAACCTTCTCGATTTCAATATTGGCAGCCTCAAGTCCATACATTTCCTCCGTAGGCAGGCTGAATGATTTGATCATGCGATACGAAAGGATGACGAAGCGCTCAAAAGCGGAGATGACGCTGTCAGACGATGCCCACGTGTGGAGGGAGATGAATTTGAAATCGCTCATCATACTGTACTTGTGCAATGCGGGATACGGGCTCGTTAAATCAATCTCGCCGTTGTCGGCCATATCATGAATAACCTTGTTGAACAGGGTACTCACCCGATGGGGTTGTTTGAACCCGAGTTTGATACTGACGAAAAAGGCCCGCTTAGGGATAATCGTATCAACTTTGTAACGGCTGGCAAATGGGCTGTCAACCGTCTCCACATGAACGAACCAGTACACGTCTGCGCGTTTGGGTCGCTTTCGAAAAATCGAATAAACGATGTTGCAGTCTATGTAATTCTTGCTGTCTGCTACGGCGAGGTATACAAGGTTAGTTGCCTCCTTAGGTACGGTATCATCTTCCTGCAGGTCCTTCAGCATGGATTGATAATGACGGATGTCCACAAACTCCGTATGTCTTTGTCGCAGGATACGCGCCTTCAGGAAGATAAACATCGGAACAAAGAACATACAAGCGATCAAGAGCGTAAACCAGCCGCCATGCTCGAACTTGTGAAGATTAGACGCGAGGAACATTCCCTCGAGCGTAAAGAAGCCAAGGCCAAGAAGGGCAGATCGGAAACGCGACTGCTTCGCCTTGGCAAAATAAAACACCAGTAAGGCGGTGGTCATAAGCATATTCACCGTGATGGCAAGGCCGTATGCACCTTCCATGGCTGCCGACTCTCGGAAGATTAGTACGGCTGTGATACTGCCGGCCATGAGCGTCCAGTTCATCTTGGGCACATACAGTTGCCCCATCGTGTTACTCGGGAAAACGACGCGGGCGGCGGGCCAAAGTTTTAGTTTCATGGCCTCATTGATCAACGAAAAGGTGCCGGTGATGAGTGCCTGACTGGCGATTACCGTGGCTAGCGTGGCAATGATAATTCCGGTGACGAGGAACCAATCCGGCATGATAGCATAGAAAGGAATCTGCCCCTCCAGGAAATTGCCACGCTCCGTCAATAACCAGGCACCTTGCCCGAAATAGTTAATGAGCAGACATATCTTAACGAAGACCCAGCTCACACGGATGTTTTCCTTGCCGCAGTGCCCAAGATCAGAGTACAGCGCTTCTGCCCCCGTGGTGCAAAGGAATACGGCGCTCAGCAAAACAAACCCGTGGGGATAATTTAAAACCAGGCTCCAGGCATAATGAGGATTTAAGGCTTTCAACACGGCAGGATTCTGCACGAGCTGATAACCTCCCAGCGCCCCTAGCATGATAAACCAAACCGTCATGACCGGACCAAAGGTCTTCCCGACAACGACGGACCCGAATTGTTGGAAAATAAAAAGGAAGAATAGAATGGTAATTACAATAAGAACCGTAGGAACGCCAGGATAGATCAGTTGAAAGCCTTCCACGGCAGACGTCACGCTAATAGCTGGAGTAATGAATCCATCGGCGATCAGCGTGCAGCATCCAATAATGGCTGCGTATATCACCCACCGCGCATTGAACTTTCGAACGAGCGCGTACAAAGCAAAGATGCCACCTTCACCTCGGTTATCTGCATTCAACGCCAGCCAGATATACTTGATGGTAGTAACCAAGGTGAGTGTCCAGAACACACACGAAAGACCGCCCAGCACCAACGCATCGGTAATGGGACGATCTCCCACTAGGAACTTCATGGTGTAAAGCGGCGAGGTACCAATGTCACCATAGATAATCCCTACGGCTACCAACAGTCCTGCCCATGAAAGTTTTTGCTGATCGGCGGTGGCGTCCATTAATGTGGATTGCCGCCCTCAGCTTGCTGCGCACAAACGGTTGCGTTGAAATCCATGTATGAATATAAATTTAATGAATGGAACTTGTGCGGTGTTGCACAGATAATTCTTGTTGGCGGCAATGGCATGGTTTTGTTGGCGGCTGTCGAAGATAGATTCTCATAGACCATTAACAGACAAAAGCCATGGAAACACAGGAAATAGCCGAGAAACTGGTTAACTACTGCAAGCGAGCCGATTGGACTG
This sequence comes from Chryseolinea sp., assembly GCA_035489615.1. Taxonomy (GTDB): domain Bacteria; phylum Bacteroidota; class Bacteroidia; order Cytophagales; family Cyclobacteriaceae; genus Chryseolinea. Next base: position 2,892 of record DATHKA010000448.1, on the reverse strand, counting down.
CTGCGCATGACACGCTGTATGCTAAAGACGCCATTAGCGTAGAGCCCTTTGAAACGCCTGACTATGAAAAGGAAACCAAGGGCATGGATGCGATCAACAAAAAAGGTGAAAAATTCAATTCAAGTGTAGAGAAATACCACCAGATCGACGTGTCAAATCCACTCGTTTCCGGCAATAGCATCGCTTTCACCATGACTATGGATATGTCGGTTAAGGGAAAAGGCCGAATGAAATCTCCCGAGCTTTGTGTTTACGAATGCAAGGATGGAAAAATTATTGCCGAACGATTCTTTATGTAGCGTTCGCGGATGTTGGTAATGCCCATGAGGAGCTATCAGGTTCGGAATGTTTTCGGAAATTTTGATGAGGATTGCACCTCTCATGTGTTACGGACGGACGCTGTCAGCGATCAGCGTGTGGCCCCATTCAAGGGTATGATAACCTCAACTCGTGTACCCACTGCGTTGCCATAACGGTCCTTCAGGTCGAGTATGCGTATGAGACTTCCCGAGCCACCGCGATCGAGCGTGCGCAGTCGTTGTTCTGCCACCCGAATACCCGATTGTGATTTGCCCTTCGGGCGATGCCCCGACAATTGCTCGGCCCTTTCCCTGCCAACGCCGTTGTCTTCGATCGTGCACACGATCGCGTCGCGTTTTTCTTTCACGTGTATGCGAAGGTGCCGGGTGTCGCCTTCTCCCTTGTGTGCCAGTCCGTGCCACAACGCATTTTCAACAAAGGGCTGAAGGATCATTGGCGGTACCATCACATCTGCGGCATCCGCCAGGCGATCGACATTGATCTCGAAGTTGACCTTCTCTTCCATCCTCAGCAGTTCCATCTGCACAAATGATTCAATTTGCATCAATTCGTTGTCGAGGGAAATGCGTCCGGTTTCCAGGTTCTCCAATGAAAGTTTGAGCAAGCGCGAAAGCTTGTTGAGGTACAACGAAGCATTCTTGTTGTCGCCAGCAATGATTAAACGGGAGACAGACTCCATACTGTGGTATAGAAAATTCGGGTCAAGTTGGGTCCGGATCAGCTTAAGTTGTATGTCCAGTTGCTCGTACCTTGCGGACAGTGCATTCAGCGAAGAACTGCTTTCCCGAACCGTATTCGTTGCCCATGCACGTTGCCGCAGCAGGTACACGGTACCCGCCGTTAACAGGCCGACCAAAACAATGACAATAATGATCGCATTGCGCAAAGTATTCTGCCGTGACATTTCATTATCTACCAGTAGCTTCTCGGTAGCAACCAGTTGGTCCTGCTTCGTTTTGCGCACAGCCTCCCGGCGAAACTGCCTGTCACGTTCATTTTGATTCACTACGCTGTCCTTCCAGGCATCGTACTGTTTTCGATAGTGAAGTGCCTGCTCTAATCTTCCCGTGCGTTCGTATATCTCGGCAAGTTTCTGGTTGGCATTCCGGATATCGGGCACGGAATTGACGGTCCGCGCTCTGCGCAACACATCCTCCAACCGCGCGAGTGCATTCCCATAGTCTCCCGTTGCCTGATCGACAACGGCCAGGTTATACGTCGCGGCTATGATTCCGGACTGGGACTCAATCTCGCGCGATATTGCCAGCGATTCCAGCAGATACGATTCTGCTTCCGAGTAGTCCCTGCCCGAAATCATCACTTCGCCAATATTATTGAGATCAATTCGAATATCTTCGCGATAATCATTCTTGCGATGTAGAGCGAGCGATTTATAATAATTGGAAAGCGCCAATTCCCGTTCGCCTTTTTCCTTGTAGATGTTGCCCACATATCCCAGGGTCAGGGCCGCACTGGCATCATCGCCTTTCAACTCGTAGATGTACAACGCAGCATGGTAGTTTTGAATGGCCTTGATATCATCTTCGAGTTCGCGATAAGCATTGCCCAGATTAAGAAGACAGGACGCCATGAGGACGGTGTCTTTCAATTCTTCATACGTCTGCAAGGCACTGTGCAGATGTCTCACGGCTTCGTCGAGCTGGTCTTCACTGTACTCGAGCAGTCCCAATTGCATGTGGTAAGCAGCGGTCGATCGGGGATCATCCAGGTAGGTCAGTTCGCGGCGCATCTTTTCCAGCGCTGCGCGTGCCGCCAGCAGGTTGCCGTTGTTGTCGTGCGTACGCGCCAGGCGCATGTAGTCAATTACCAGCTGCTCGTGATTGCGGGAATTCGCGCGAAGGGCGGTTGCATTGTCGGAAGTTGCTTGCGATGTCGTATCATCAAAGTCTTGTGTGGTCTGCAGTTCGTAGCTCGCCGGCGGACTGTTTTGTGAAACCGGCATACGCTGTGTGTCAGCCGGAGGCTGCCCCAGAGCCCGTGGGGCAGAGATTACCAGAAGAAGCGCAACTACGAGAATACGGTGCATACAGGGGTATCCGGGATTGGCAAATTAGTGCTATTGCACGGGCTGATTGATGATTTAAGTCGTTGTATTTCGACCACTTACGTCATCAACGCTCACGCAAATCTTAAAATGATTCAGAGGTATTGAAAATCAGCCAGTTACCGCGCTCAAAATGGGAAATCTGGAGAGTGGCGAGGTGGAAATTAGTGTTATATGTGCTAATCCAATGGAAAATGCAGGTTGGGGAGGCCACGGAGAAATTTTTTCATTCTTAGTATATCCACTTTCGGCGGGATAGTTAGGATGGTGGGGCTAGACCGGTAACCACGTTCATTAGAACTTTAAGGTTTCAATCCAGAGGCCTGGAGGAGGGCCGTGAACCTAGAACTCTCCTGCTCACAACGCTACGCGTTGGAACTTTGGGCGCTGGCACGGAAGATAATACACCGGTACACGGCCCAGTGCAAAGTTGTACTCCTGGACGATATACTTTTCAGGCTGCGGTTTATGGTAGTCAAACTCAATGTCTCACGCCAGTAGCTCCA
>DATHKA010000447.1:0-20577 GCA_035489615.1 Chryseolinea sp. | reverse complement strand
TTCATTTTCTCAAGGAGGGAAGGATGATCAAGAATCTGCTGATCGCCAAAATCCAAAGCTTTTACACTTCCTGAATGATGTACGCTACGATCGCCGCCCTCCGTCAAAGATTAGATATGCGCTGTCATGGGACACGCCATTTTTCTTATTTTTGGCATGACAGACATCGTGAAGGGCGATGCCGAAGTGGCGCGGTTGTCGACTTTTCTCATGCACTACTATGAAAAATATCCTTATAACTGGCGGGGCAGGATTTATCGGTGCCAGCCTCGCAAATTTGCTAATTGACAATAAGTATGAGGTTACCATCCTGGATAACCTTTCGCCTCAAATTCATGGAGAGAAACCTGAGGTCACCTCATCGACATTTCGTTCGATAAATGGAAACGTGAAGTTGATAGTTGGAAGCGTGACCAACGGTGAAGACATGAAACGGGCAATAGCGGGTCAGGATGCCATTGTGCACTTTGCCGCTGAGACAGGTACCGGGCAATCGATGTATCGCATTCAACAATATGTCGATATAAATGTTGGAGGCACAGGTCTACTGCTCGACATACTCGCCAACAGCAAGCACAACGTTCAAAAGGTGGTCGTCGCCTCGTCGAGGTCAATTTATGGAGAGGGCAGATATTACAGTGGGGAACTCAACGAATATGTTTATCCTAAGCACCGCGTGGCTGAAGATATGGATAAGGGCGATTTTGAGGTAAAGTACCCTAAGGCCTCGCAGCTTCAATTGGTAGCCACGGACGAGGAATCGAAAATTCATCCGTCTTCTGTGTACGGTATTACGAAACAAAATCAGGAACAGATGGTCATGACCGTATGCCCAACAATAGGCATTCAGCCTGTCGCGTTTCGTTATCAAAATGTCTATGGACCGGGCCAGTCGCTTTCCAATCCCTACACTGGAATTCTTTCGATATTCTCGTCATTAATCAGAACAGGTAAGTCGCTCAATATCTTTGAAGACGGTAAAGAGAGTCGAGACTTTGTTTTCATCGATGACGTGGTTTCGGCGACATTTGCGGGACTCGTGAATGATGCGGCCAACGGTGAGGTATTTAATGTGGGAACGGGAACGCCGACTACCATAAATACCGTTGCCGATACTTTAATCAAGGGATATGGCCGAGAAGTACCTGTAACAATCTCCGGGAGCTACAGGCTTGGCGACATCAGGCACAATTTTGCAAGTATGACGAAGATTCAATCGAAGTTGGGGTTTGTTCCTCAGTATGATTTCCAGCGCGGAATTCAAAAGTTCATTGAATGGGTCGAGCATCAGGAGATACAGGCCGTCAGATACAATGAATCGATCGAAGAGATGAAGGCAAAAGGACTTTTAAAGGTCGGCAAATAATGGGGGACGCACACTTCAACGGATCGATTTACAATCTTTCCGGAAGTTCGAATTACAATTACACTCCGATCAATTAGCATGCTCAACCACTGGAGACGATATGGAGTCACAGGCCTGGTCTACATCATGTTTTGTAAAGTCTATACGGCCATTTTTTTTCCTAACGCAAGGCTCATTCGATTGCCGTTTGATATTCGGGAGCGATCAAGAATAGATCTGGGGCGGAATTTCACGTGTGGAAAATACTGTAGAATCGAAGTGTACCCAGATGCATCCAATACAAACGAGAAAATACTTGTATTTGGAAGCAATGTTCAGGTTAATGACGCTGTTCATATTGTCGGCAGGAAGAAGGTTTTAATTGGAAATAATGTACTTATTGCGAGTAAAGTATTCATTTCCGATTCCAATCACGGCATATATGCTGGAGAACGTCAGTCGTCGCCCGAAGTGCCTCCGGCAGAACGTGAATTGTCGGCTGCTCCCGTTTCTATCGAAGACAATGTTTGGATTGGTGAATTCGTATCGGTGCTGCAAGGTGTAACAATCGGGAAGGGGTCAATAATTGGTTCAATGAGTGTTGTGAGTAGGAGCATACCCCCATACTCTATAGCAGTAGGCAGTCCGGCCAGGGTGATTAAACAATTCAATTTTAACACCTCGCAATGGGAAAGGGTCTAAGACTTGTTCTGGATAATATTATTTTCTTTCTGCAGCGATCCGGGGGTGGTTCGGTGTATTGGAGTGAAATTGTGAAACGATTGGATGGAGATTGGTGCGATACTACGTACCTGGAACCCAAGGGCGATCATAACAATATTTTTTACAAGGAACTTAGAACAAAATTGCGCCATCCGATTGTCAGGGAATCGATGACAGCCAGAGTACTCTCATTTCTTTCTTCACGGCACAGTTTTCCCGAGCCGTTCATATTTCACTCGAGCTACTATCGGACATCGAAAGCAACGAAAGCTATTAATATCGTGACAATCCACGACTTCATGCCTGAATTATTCTTTACAGGCTTAAAGCGATTTTATCATTCGTGGCGGAAGAGCAAAGCCATACAAAGGGCGGATGGTATTGTCTGTGTTTCATCTAATACGCGGGCCGACCTGCTCCGGTTCTATCCTAAGGTTGCTACGAAGCGCATGATCACCATTCCATTGGGAATTTCCAGTGATTATTTTACTATCGCAGGAAGCGAGGTTTTGCATGAGAGCAAAAGGCCTCCATATATGTTGTTTGTGGGCAGAAGGTCTCACTACAAGAATTTTGACTTCGCGCTTGATGTTCTGAGGCAGCTCGAGCATTATCAATTAATAGTTGCTGGTGAAGAATGGACGCCTTCAGAGAAAAATGCAATCGCGCCTCTGAAAGAGCGCATATCCCTCGTACCCAATCCCACTAACGAGCAGATGAATATTTTGTACAACGAGGCTTTTTGCCTGCTTTACCCATCTTCTTATGAAGGGTTCGGTATCCCGGTGATTGAAGCTATGTCTGCCAGCTGCCCGGTGGTTGCGTTAAATGCAAGTTCTATTCCCGAGGTATCGAATGGAGCGGCTTTGGTTCTGGATGAACTGACCGTACATTTGTTCACCAAAGCAATTCAAAGTCTCGAAAGCATGGATCTGAGGAGCGAAATCATTAGGAAGGGACTGGCGAATGCGGCGCGGTTCAACTGGGATCGTTCTGTAAAACAACATTCGGAGTTCTATCAATCGGTTTTCCGGGAATTCACCTCAGCTGGTGAACGAACAAAAGCATCCATTGCACAAGGTTGATGAAGATAAGCTTAAGAAAGGTAGGCCTGTTGTTTATACTGCTGGAGAACCTGTACCTGCCCTTGAAACTTGGTTTTGATTTCCGGTTGACTTATGTATTGTACTTCCTATTTATCGCAGCATACCCGTTTTTTTACAGACGTGTACAGATTAACACCACAGTGCTTCAGGTTTTGTTAGTGTGCGTTGTAGCGTTACTGGGTGCGTCGTTTTTTGGGGGTGGAGGAATTGTAGACGGCATCCGCCAACTCATACTGATCGGCTTCAATATGCTCTTTGCCTATTTGCTGGTAAGCGCGTACGGCTACGATGTCCGGGAGCTTTTTAAGGATTATACAGACCTAATATTTGTAGCTTCCATTGTGGGGATCATTCAATTGGTTTCTCAGATCGCGGGATTCAAGTATGGTGCTGATTATTCTTATCTCGGGTTTGACATGCAAAATTTCGATATGCAGCTATGGGTCGCCCAATCCTGGTTCCAGGAACCCGCTTACCTGGCTACAGCGTTTCTACCCGTAGCATTTGCTGCTATTTGCCGATTGATGGGTATTACGGAGATCATAAGCAAAGGAAAGGCGATAACCATACTGATTGTGCTGATCTTATCTCAGGCAGCCACTGGTCTCATTGGTATCCTTTTGTCGATAGCGATCATTACGGCACGCAGATATTCATTCCTGCGATCGCCGGTGCTGATGGTGGCTGCAATTGTTTTAATTGTTGCGACATCATGGGGATTCTATTCTATACCAAAAATTAAAAAGCGTGTGGATGATACAGGCAAATTGTTTTTTGACGAACACGTGAGCGCTTCTGATATAGAGTCGGTAAACGCCAGCACGTATGCCATCTATAGCAATTTTAGAATTGTCAGGGCCGCTTTCATGGACAGTCCGTTTTATGGATCGGGCCTCGGAACGTATGAGAGTATATATCACACTTACGTTCACCGTGTGATGCCTCCAAATCGTATGACAGATTCTCTTGAACTTAACATGCGCGACGCTAACAGTTTATTTCTTCGACTCATTGCCGAGACAGGCATTTTAGGTCTTTTTTTGTTTTTTTTATTTGTCGCGTTGAACCGAATCAGAGACGTGAACCTCAAGCGGCTAGCAAATGACCAACTTGACTTTTGGATCATCAACAGCGGCGTTTATGTGGTTATTATAGTTCGTTTCATTCGGCTGGGTCACTATACTATGTTAGGGTTCGTGCTCATGCTGATCATCTATTATTTAAGTAAAAGAGCCTATATACAGTCCCGTCGGAACGCGATTGTGCCGACGGTGGCCTAAGAAGTGCATCAGTAAATGAAATTCAGGGTTAGCTAAATATGAAGGAAGCGGATTACCTAAGAGCTTTATATCGTGAACGGCGCTATGATATTGCCATCCTGATGTTGGCTGCTATGTTTCCGATACACCGGTCATTCACTTCGGTTGTATTAATGGTGGCCTTTGGTTTGGTAGCAGGCAAGTCTTATTATGATTCAGCATGGAGGCGAAAACAAATTTCACCAACAGCTTGGGCATACTTCCTGATTACATCGGGGTTTGGTTTGTTTGCAGTGGTCAGTCTCCTGTATTCTTCCGACGTGAAGACGGGGATTGACTTTCTTGTCGCCAACTCTTATTTGCTGATTTATCCACTGCTTATCTTGTTATTTGCAAGGGATCTTTCTGAGCGAGACGTTGACATCATTGTATTTGCATTCATATTTGCTTGTTTGTGCCTGTCTGTCTACCTGCATGTGAAATTTTACCAGGCTGGACTCTTTACTGAAATCCGGCAGGTCAACTATTCTATTTTTCCTTTTCGTGAGATGTTGCTGCGCAATAGATATCACCCTACCTATGTGTCGATGTGGTTCCTTTTCTCTGCATTGTTTATCGTGCAGTATCTTTTTCGTCATAAGTTGAGGTTATTAGCGATTGTGGGTCTAATATGCTGTGCGGTTTTTTTTGTGACCACATCCGTTTTGATGTCAGTGAAGGTTACGACGATTGGATTTATGCTTGCCTTGCTGGTGTTGATCTATGTAGTGGTTTCGAATAAGATATTGGTCTTGGGTTCGTACCTCGTGGTGTTTGCCATGTTTGCACTTTCCATTTCCCAGGTCTCATTTTTACGCGCACGCTTTGTGGATGAGTTTAAGGACACGAAGCTCCTGGCACCAGTTGGAGTGGCCACAAATTCGCTGAACATCAGGGTAGGGATTTATCAATGCTCCTGGCGGGTATTTCAAGACAATTGGCTGGTGGGAACGGGCATTGGCGATGCCCAACATGCGTTGAACGCGTGTTACGACAGTTTCGACACGAACGTTTATCGGGAATCTACTTATAATTCACACAATAACTACCTTGGTGTTGCCGTCTCTACAGGCATTGTTGGTCTTACACTGTTTCTGGTCATGTTGATATTTCATCTCGCGCGTTCGATAACGAACAACAACGTCGTGTTTTTAATTTTTCTAGTGTTTGTGATGGTCTGCCTGCTCGGGGAGAATATACTTAGCCGGCATCATGGGGTTGTGTTTTATTCGCTATTTTGTAGTTTATTTTCCAGGCAGAATCTGCAACAAGAAAAAGTACGGTGACTTTCTTTCAGAACAAAAGAATCATGCTTTTCGCTCCTCGTTTCTTTGGTTATGAGGAAGAGATACGGCGCAAACTCGCAGACTTAGGTGCAAAAGTTGATTTCCACGACCAACGGCCATCTAATAGTGTAGCCACAAAAGCATTGATCCGGATTAACAAGCGATTCCTGGCGACGAAGATCAATCGGTATTACACGCAGATCATCGACAACTCCAAAGGAGTTTTCTACGACTACGTATTGTTCATTAGCCCCGAGGCCATAACGAAAGACTCATTGTTAAAGATGAAGGCGACCCACCCAAGGTCGCGTTTTATTCTGTACATGTGGGATTCGTTCGAGAACAAAAGGAAGAACATTGATGATCTCATGCAGTTGTTTGATGACCGGTTTTCATTCGATAATCGCGATTGCCAATTGTCTCATGGCAAACTCACCTATAGACCCCTTTTCTTCCTGAATGAATACGCAGCAATCCGCGACGACGTGTCCCGTGAGTTCGAGTTGCTTTTTATCGGAACAATTCATAGCGACAGACATCGTATACTTGGCAAGTTTCGGTCATTTTGCCTCACTCATGACCTGTCATACTTTTATTACATGTTCATGCCGAGCAAGATATTGTATTACTACCGCTCGCTCAAGGACAGCTCCCTTCGGAAGGCCGGGCCGGATGAGTTCAAATACCATCCGTTGACAAAGGCACAAGTGCTTGCACTCATGGAGCAAAGTAATGTGATTCTGGACATCGAGCATCCCAATCAGTCGGGGTTAACAATGCGAACGATCGAGACGTTGGGTGCCAGAAGAAAACTCATTACCACTAATGAAAGGGTTACAGATTATGACTTTTTCCACCCACAGAACATACTTGTGATCGATCGGGATAACATACAAATCGATCCGGCATTTTTCAAGACGCCAGTTGTGCTGCTGGACTCATCCATCTATAAAAAGTACTCCATAGATGGTTGGATATCGGACGTGTTTCGCATTCACCGGCAGTAGAATCCATTCCCCAAACGAAATCGTTGTAGCGCACAATGAACGCTAACTCCGGAGGATACCCGGACTTGACAGTCAGGCCGAACTTCGCGCTTTTTGCCAAAGAAATAGCCCTCAGGGCTATTCGCGGGTCGGAAAGTGATTCTTTAAGGGTATTTGCCTTACAGGCGTGCAATCACTATTTTTGACCACTTTTGTGCTCTATGGCCAAGGAGATTGCTGCAGCTATTACCTCATTTGTTATTGCCTTTTTGATCGTTCCTGTGATCATTAAATACTCCCTCAGGAAAAATCTGGTCGATATACCGGGCCGTAGGAAGATTCACAAAAAGGTCACGCCGTCTATGGGGGGCATCGCCATTTTCGTGGGTTTCTTCGTCTCATCACTTATCTGGACCGATATTCAGGAGTGGGGTTATATGAAGTTTATTCTGGTGGCGCTCTTTGTGATTTTCTTCATCGGGGTTCGCGACGATTTGGTCCCTTTGAGAGCCATGGTAAAACTTGTCGGTCAGGTCATGTCGGCGTCGCTGGTCATATTCCTTTTTGACTTGCGGATTAGAACATTCTACGGACTTTTCGGGATCTATGAACTTCCACTTATCGCAAGTTACTTCATCACATACATGACATTTATTGTCATTACGAACTCCTTCAATTTGATCGATGGCCTCGACGGCCTCGCAGGCACCATTGCGATTGTGGCCCTTCTAGCTTTCGGGATTTGGTTCTACCTAGTTGGCCAGGAAATTTTCTCTATCCTGTCATTTGCCATGTTGGGTTCGATTTTCGCATTCCTCATTTTCAACTGGGAGCCTTCGGAAGTTTTTATGGGTGACACCGGGGCGCTGGTGATCGGAATGATGCTGGCAATCTTGTCGATTCATTTTATCAACGTGAACTATAGCCTGCCGGCCATGACCCCGTATAAGTTTAACGGCTCTGTGGGTACTGCAGCGTGTATCATCATTATACCGTTGGTAGATACATTGCGCATTGTAATTCTACGGGTATCAAAGGGACATTCGCCATTTAAGCCGGACAAAAGTCACGTACATCATGCAATCATGCGCTTGGGTATGACGCACGGTCAAACGACGTTGATCCTGGGAGGCGTCCAAATCTTATACATTGGCCTGGCCATTGTATTCAGTCATTTGGACGATATATATGTCGTATCCGGCCTGCTGGTATTGTCATTCCTTCTGAGTGTTACGTTGGATAGGCTAATCTTGAACAGGCTGTCATCTGAGTGAAAAAGGACCAAGGTTCAGGCATACTGTTTTCGCCCTTGAGCCTTAATATTGAATCGGAGAAGCAATTTCCTGACGAAGTACTTCAGGTTCGCGACACCTGCATGCCACAGCATAGTTGCAACTGGCGCCTTACCCGTTCTGATGGAAGCTTTGAAACTCTCGCGTATTGCTCCGTATCCGTCACTGACTCCACCTTCGCGAAACATGACTGTCAGCTTATCCATGAAAGCAGCCTTTAAATTTGATCGTCCCCTCAGTAAGAATTCATAATCTCCAACAATTTTATAGTCTACGTTAAAGTAGCCGAATCTTTCGAACAGATGCCTGGAATGCAATGAACCAGGATGGGCGATTGTGTTGACATGCTGAAATCTGGGCCATTCCCAATGCCAACCCGCAACGCGATAAGGCACGAGGTTGATATCTGTTAACTGAACTTTGGAAGACACAAATTCGACATCCCGATCGAGTTGGCTTATAAAATCAGAATAGGCCCGTAAAGCGCCCGGCAAAAGGTAATCGTCGCTACCCAGAAACATTATCCAGTCGCCTTTGGCGTTCTTTACACCCTTGTTCCAGGCATCGTAGATCCCCTTGTCAGGTTCGCTGATCCAGAAACCGATGTGCGATTCGTATTTTTTGATAATTTCGACGGTATTGTCTTTCGATTTGCCGTCAATAATGACGATGTCTACCGCAGGATATTGCTGACTAATGATGCTGTCAAGGGCAGTACTTAGATACTTCGCGGCATTATAGGTCGCCATCACTATTGACACTTTGATCATGCCTTATAAAACGGTGAAGTGAAAATATTAGGATTGTAAATTGGCTTACAGTTTATCTGTGCACCTGTCAACCAATGAAGACAAGTGGAACACTTCGTTTGCGACCAATGGACGCCAAATAACAAGCCATTTAGCCGCGTTTCTCGACCCCAAAGGTATAAAAAATCGCGAGGCGTCGTACCACTGATTCCCCATTGGCAATTCGCAGAAAACGTCCGCCGCAGCTGCAGATGGGGGCGCATTCCGCGCTGATTTCGCCAATTTGGAGTACGAAACCCCTATTTTTGCCCTAAATTGCGAGCATGGAAGAACGCATTCAGACCCTGTTGAAAGAGGTTCAGGAGTTTGCCGGCCAGGGAAAACAGGCGGTAGAATCATTCCGCCTGAAATTTATCAGCAAAAAGGGCCTTATCGGAGAGCTTTTCGAGGAGATGAAGAAAGTCCCGGGCGAGCAGAAAAAGGCCGTTGGGAAAGTGCTTAACGAGCTGAAGCAGGCTGCCGAGGCCAAGCTGGCTAGTTTGTCAGTCGACGCGGAGGATGCTGGCAGCGCAGCACCGCCAGTAGACCTTACGTTGCCTGTTTCATCGGAGGTCGGTAATCTTCATCCCCTCAGTCTGACGCGCTATCGCATCATTGAAATATTTGAGCGCCTGGGATTCAATGTGGCCGATGGCCCGGAGATTGAAGATGACTGGCATAACTTTTCAGCCCTCAACTTTCCCGAGAATCACCCGGCACGCGAAATGCAGGATACTTTCTTCGTCAAGAAGAAGGGGGAGGACAGCAACCAGGATATTCTGCTCAGAACGCACACCTCGAACGTACAGATTCGTCTTATGCAAAAGCAGAAGCCTCCGATCCGGGCGATCATGCCGGGGCGTGTCTATCGCAACGAGGCAATCTCGGCTCGTGCGCACTGCTTCTTTCACCAGGTGGAAGGACTATACGTTGATCGCAATGTTGGTTTCGCCGACCTCAAGCAAACACTGTATCACTTCGCAAAGGAGATGTATGGCAAAGACATACAGATTCGTTTTCGTCCATCGTACTTTCCATTCACAGAGCCCAGTGCCGAGATCGACATCACTTGTTTGATCTGTAAGGGCAGCGGCTGTAATGTTTGCAAGTATTCCGGGTGGGTGGAAATTGCCGGGTCTGGCATGGTGCATCCAAACGTATTGCGCAATTGCAACATCGATCCGGAAGAGTTCACAGGCTTCGCGTTTGGTATGGGTATCGAACGCGTTACGATGCTGAAGTACCAGATCAACGACCTTCGGCTTTATTCAGAGAACGACATTCGTTTCTTACGACAATTCCAGGCATTGACGTAGGACAACAATGCACTATCTGATGATCTTTAACCTGACGCAACGACCAACTATGAATACTGAAGACCAGCTCAGGACTCACGACTTTAGACTCAGTACTTGCTCAAATGACCATTGAGTCAATCAAAAATATCGCCGTGATCGGTGCCGGCACAATGGGGCAGGGCATTGCGCATTTGTGTGCGCTTGCCGGCTATCCGGTGTTGCTGTACGACATTCAGCCCGAACTGACGCGCACCGCGATTGCCAGCATCCGGAGAATCTTTGAAGATCACGTCGCGCGTGGAAAAATGACTTCCGCGGACCGGGATGCAGCAATCGGGCGCATCCAGGCGGTGCACGACTTTCGGCAACTCCAGGTGGATCTGGCCATCGAAGTGGTCTTGGAGAAGCTGGAGGTGAAACACAAGATTCTAACGGAGCTGGAGAAGATCAACGCGTCGGATTGCCTGCTGGTAAGCAACACATCGTCGTTATCAATCACACAGCTAGCCGCTCCGTTGAAACACAAAGAACGCTGTGCCGGCCTGCATTTCTTCAATCCGGCCACCGTGATGAAACTGGTGGAAATTGTGAAGGGCGCCGCGACGAGCGATCATACCGTTAAATCACTGAGCCTGTTTGCCGAAAGCCTCGGAAAAACGGCTGCCATTACCAACGACACGCCCGGGTTTATTGTGAATCGCGTCAACCGGCTGTTCTTTGCCGAATCATTGAAGGTTGTGGAGGAAAACGTCGCTGATTTCAAAGTCGTAGACAATTTGATGAAGACAACTGGATTTCGCATGGGGCCTTTTCAGTTGCTGGATCTGGTCGGCAATGATACCAGCTACGCGGTGAGCTGGTCGCTCTACGAAGCATTCTATTACGAGCCTAAGTTCAGGCCGAGTCGCATACAACAACAAAAGGTGGACGCAGGACTATATGGGAGGAAAAGTGGAAAGGGGTTTTATGAGTATCCTGAGCATGGGTAGCAATTGGGCTGTACGGGATAGGTTCCTAGCGCATAGTCACAGGGTTGGACAAGGCATCAGCGGGTGCGTTCTGCTGTTTGTGCTTGTCGTTTGGGGATCCTGTTCTTCAGATCCCTTAGACGATCCGATCCCACCTGTAAGCTTTCCCGACAAGGTGCTCAATCTCAACCTGCCAGATAACATCGGTTTGCGAAGTAAAGGAGGCTCCCGGGCATACAATGATATCGGTGTGCGCGGCGTGATTGTGTACTGCGTGGATGTAGGTGTGTATCATGCTTACGAGCGGAATTGTTCGTATCAACCTAATGAAGCCTGTGCGACCGTAAACATTGATGTATCCACCTTGTTTATGGTGGATCCCTGTTGCGGATCTAACTTCGATTTCAATACCGGCATGCCATCGGGAGGCGTGGCGTGGAGACCACTTCGTCAATACAGGACGACATTTAACGGGACCGATCTGGTGATCTCGGATGAGGTCGTGGAATAAATTCACAATTCACTATGGGGACGTGGTTGCGCCCAGGCGTTCTTGCCGGCCGTGGTCGGTGATGGATAAAGTTGAGGAGAGCTGTTGTTGACTTAAGGATCACATAGTGCGACAAAATATTGACGTTCATTAATGGTGTTTTCATTCAGGGCGTCCAGATGCCACTTGGATTCAAGAGACCGATATAAGGAATTTGATGAATTGATATTGACATCTGACAGTAGCTGGCAGCGTTGGTTTAACAACTACTTATATGAAAACTAAGATTGCCTCCTTCTTAATTTGCTTATCCCTTTTTTCTGCCAGCGCGCAGACTAAAGGCATTGATTTAGCTGGCACCCGATGGAAGTTCATAGGATTACTTTTCAATACAAAAGGAACTTTGTTCACGTGCCCCAAGGCCTACATAGTGAATTTTGAGCCTAACAATAAATTCACAGGTATGACAAATATGTCATACAACGGCAAGTACTGGGTGAAGAATGGTAATCGCATTAGAATACGCGCATTTATCTCAAAAGGAAGCCTACCGGTTCATTGATACCAGTTAGTATGATTGAATTTATAGTGGAAGTGATAGTCGGCCTAATATTTAACTACCCTGGTGGATACGTCAGGTGGATTATTGCGGGAAAAAAAGGAGCGCTTTCGGAATTCGTGAATCAAAGAATCAAACTTAATATTCTCATAAGTTCAATTGTATTTGGCGTAATCATATTATTAGGACTGTTCATCGAAAATCTCTATGACTGAGTTCACGAATGTTATTCGCGGGTAGTCGAACGGCATCTCGCTATTTGGTCTTGCGTTTGTTAGTTCGACCTTAGAAATGTAAAGCATCGGTGCGATTATAATAGATTGACCTGGTACAGTGTGACGACAGTAATTTGCTATGATTTTTAAAATCAACGGGATTAAAAACGACTATTGATGGAGAAGGAGATATTAGCGGAGACTAGACCATGAAGAAATTAGACGAAATTTTTGAACGTGCGATTTCATTTTGGCCCTTATCAATTTTAATTGCTGTGGAAAATTGATTAATGAAATATCAGGTTTTAGGCCGACAATTTAAGTCAGGCCTGGGCTAATGCAGAACAAATGTCTTTAGGGGATAACTGGAACGAATTAGGTGTATGGGTTATTTATAAATTGCTTCATCCAACGGCAGTGCACGATTTTAAACGTAACGTGTTTGATCTTGTCCCATCTCAGCTAAATAAATAAGCATTTATTAATGCTTATTTGAGGAGTTAAGACAAGAGGGTATGAGCGAATGCTCGAAGATCTTGCCTGAGTGGTTGGACTGTATATGAGTTATGCCGTAAGCCGTCGTTATATGAACCTTTCCATGATTAGCCGAACTTTAGACCCAGCACGATTCGGGAGGTCGCGTGGCTTGGAGCCCTTGATACTATACAGAACCACGGTCAATGGGCGGATCTTGTCATCACCGATGAAGTGATGGAATAGCAGCTTCGTTTGACGCCTGCCCGTACCAGTCGCCAATTGCGTACAATGGTACTATCTCGATATCATCTACACGCCCAAAATTTTCCAGGGCAACCCTGATCCCATACGCCGACTTTTTCTCCTGCAAAAAGATCTGCATACTCCGCATAGAACCCTTCCTTCCGGACTTCACTTCAACAGGCACAATCGCTTGCTCCTTTTGTACAACATAATCCACCTCCGCATTACTGCTCTTCGCCTCGCGATGCCAGTAAAATAATTCTTCCTGTGTGTAAGTTGACGACGCCTTTAGCAACTCCAGTCCCACGAATTGCTCGGCAATGGCACCTTTGTTGATCGCGTCGAAGTCTGTTTCAGTCAATACCTCGCCGATGTTTAACCGCAGCAGCCGTTGGAATATCCCCGTATCCAGTAAGAGCAATTTCCGATGTTTTGGATTTAATTCAGCGCCCAGCGGCAAGCCATTGGCAGCTGTGTGCGTTACCGGGATGATCAGGCCTCCCAGGCTTAGCAAATCCGTTGCCTCCTTGATTTGACGATAACTCGATTGCACGGCGGCTTTGGAGTACATGAACTTTGTTCCGGATTGCTGTACGACCGAGTCGAACACTTCGGCGATCCGCAGGAAGGGCACGTTCGTGTTGTACTTGATAAAGTCCGCTTTTAGCGATGTGATAAGGTCATCCAGTACCCGGCCACACTGAATGAAGTCCCTGCTTTCCACATACGTAGCAATTACTTCAGGCATGCCGCCCAGCAGCAAGAATCGTTTGAGATGCTGCACCAGCTTCTCATGAACGGGTGCGGCCAGGGGCGCTACAGAAGAGGCTTGTATTTTCATGGACAGCAAAGCGTCCTCTCCGAGGGCATGCAGGTATTCGTTGAAGGACAAAGGGTATACAAACATCGATCGAACCCTTCCTACCCCGAAAGATGGCAATTCCGCCAAGGCGAATTCCAGCAGCGATCCGGCAGCGATAACATGCAACTCCGGATACTTTTCGTAGAAGAAGCGAAGAGAAGATATGGCGGGCAAACACGCCTGGATCTCATCGAAGAACAAGAGCGTCCGGCCGGCAATTATGGGTACGTTGTACAATGCGGATAACGTTTCACAAAGCATCCGCGGGTCGAGGTCACCTTCGAACGCCTTATGGACCTGCCGGCGCTCTTCAAAATTGATCTCCAGCAAGTATTCGAATTCGGTACCGAGCTGCCGGATGGCCCTCGACTTTCCCACCTGCCTGGCGCCGCGAAGCAATAATGGCTTTCGCTGCGGGGCTGCTTTCCAGGAAAGAAGATCCTGATCTATTTTTCGCGCGATGTACGTCAAATATTACCCATTTAATTGCTGAATCAGACAGGCTGACCAAAAGGCGTCTGTAAGACGTTAACGTAATAAATATACCAATTTGTTCCATTATTACATAATAAAATATGTTTAATGGTATATTTTACAATGTTAAAAAAGACATAATTTGTCTATTTTACAAGGTTAAAAAGAGCAGTTTATTGGACATAAACGGTTTGAGCCGGCCGTTTTTAGCAGGGATTACGTTTAGGGGTAGTAAAAACGCTGGTTTGGAACATTTGGCATACCGTAGCTTGACGGTAATTGCTCTGCGCTGCCGGGGTAGGTGTCCGGAAACAAAGATCCCATTGACCGACAATCGACACCAATGAATCAAGCCGAATTTCTCGCAGCATTGATGATGCCGAACATGCATCGGAGCACCAGTTTTCGATAGATCGGTTCGTACTGCTTCTCTCCGCTCTCCAGGTTTCTGAGCTGTTGCAGCGCGAATTGCTGGATGGTAATCAACGGCAGCACTATGCGCTCCCGCAGCTTCACCGAATCGCGGTTCATGGGTGTGTTTTCCATGAGCTCAGAGAAACCGGAAATCTCCAGCAGCATCTGCACCGACAGCTTGTATTCGGCAAACATCTTCTTCCATAGCTCGCTGAATTCTTTGTCTTTCGCGAGGTACGCCGTCGCGGGGTAGTACGTCTTCGTGAGCGACATCATACTGTTGCTCAACAACGTCCGGAAGAACAGCGAGCTCTTGAACAACGCCTTCAGCTCGGTCATCTTGCCTTGCTTCTTCAATTCCCTGATCGCGGAACCAACGCCATAGAAGCCGGGAATGTTTTGTTTCATCTGCGCCCAGGATCCCACAAAAGGTATCGCCCGCAGGTCTTCGAACTTCAGACTTCCGGCGCTTCGCTTCGCAGGCCGCGATCCGATGTTGGCATCGCCGAAAAATGCCAGCGGCGTTATCTTCTCGAGGTAGGGAACAAACTTGGGATGCTGTTTCAACGCCAGGTACGCCTTGTGTCCTTCTTCAGCCAAAGCGTTCATGATGGCCGTTTCGCCTTTGCTGAAAGGTCGCGCATCATGAAAGATGGCATTGTGAATGCCGGCCGAGAGCAGCTGCTCCAGGTTGTACCGACAGGAAAGGGGTTTGCCGAAGTTTGAGCTGATGGTTTGTCCCTGAACGGTCACCTGTACTTCCTTGTCTTCAATCGTATCACCGAGCGATGCATAGAAGTCGTGGGTGTTTCCACCACCTCTGGCCGGTGGGCCACCGCGGCCGTCGAAGAATACAGCGGTGAAGCCTGCATCGCGCGTTATGCGCGTAAGGTTCTCTTTCGCCTGGAAGATCGACCAGTTCGCGCGCAGGTAGCCGCCATCTTTCGTGCCATCCGAGAAGCCCAACATGATGGTTTGCTTATTGCCTCGTCGCGCAAGATGCTCCCGGTAGGTGGGAATACTGTACAGCGCCGTCATGATGCCAGGCGCGTGCGAAAGGTCTTCAATGGTTTCGAAGAGCGGTACGATGTCGAGCGCAAGGTCGTCGCCTTTGGCCAGGATGAGCTGCGCGAGTTTGTAGACGCGAATTACGTCAAGCGCTGACTGGCAATTGCTGATCACATATCGGTGACATCCTTCCACACCATTGCGCGCCTGGATGGTCCCAATGGCGCTTATGCTTTCGATGAGATCGGCGACGAACGCATCTTCGAACGATAATGATATCGGTTTGAAATTGAGCTTTAGCAAGATGTCGATCTTCTCACCCTCTGTCTTTTCATCAAAATCCTTTAGGGTTTTGTATTTCGGCTTCAGT
Organism: Chryseolinea sp.; assembly: GCA_035489615.1. Taxonomy (GTDB): domain Bacteria; phylum Bacteroidota; class Bacteroidia; order Cytophagales; family Cyclobacteriaceae; genus Chryseolinea. The sequence goes on along the minus strand of DATHKA010000447.1, from coordinate 4,375 downwards.
TTTTCAAAGATGGCCTCCCATGCGTAGGCGTGCTTGCGGCTGTCCTGCCGCACATCCATGCTGCCGAAGTAAAATCCGAATATTCTGACCTTCAAAATGAAGGCGTCGAGGAGGTTAAGGAATAGTCCCTTGTGATCACGGATCAATACTTCGCGGGCCTCGAGCAGGTCATTGAGCAGGGCATCGGGGTTCTCGTAGCTTTCACCCGGTACTCCGAACGCCAGCGGGTAGAGCGATCGTTCGGTGCGCGTGATGATGTGATCGACGCCGTTGAATGTGAGCCGGCGTTTTAGCATTCTGATGTCGCGATAGTAACAACGCATCAGCGTGCGCTGAAGGTGATCCGCTACCCGAAGCGTGATGTCATGGGTGACGAAGGGGTTGCCGTCGCGATCGCCTCCGGGCCAGAAGCCAACCTTCAACAGGTCGTAGTTCACCCATTCTTCGGGTTTCATCTTAAGACCGTTCATGAGCTTGATGATGATCTCGGGGATGGCCTGATAGAACACATTCTCGAGAAACCACGAAAGACTCACGGCCTCGTCGAAGGGAGTTGGTTTTTGACGGTTGATGAACGCAGTCTTGCCCAGTTGACGCAGCAACAGGTTGATGTTCTCCACCTCGTTGTCGTGCATGACGTGCTCCAGGTCGTTCAGGATGGACAGCACGCTGCCGGGATAGAACTGGGTAGGGTGGGCGGTGAGCACCACGCGAACACTAAACGTTTCCAGCTTTGCCTTCAGCTCTTCGACGAGGTCTTCGGACGCAACGCGCGACAGCAATTCAGTGACGGTACCCTTTCCACTCAGGTCATTCACCTCGGAGAACGCGGCATCTTCGATCGAATCAAATAACACTACCTGCCGCTCGATGTACTGGATAAATCCGAAGAGCAAATTGAACTGCTCTTCGCGTGTGGCCTGTGGCGTATAATCTTTGAAGAAATTCTTGATGATGGACTTGGGATCCTTGCCCTTCTCATAGTCATTCTCACAGGATTGTTGCAATAACGGAAGCAATGTGCCTGTGCGGTAAATGCCGCTGTACGGTAGGTTCAGGAACAGGCTGTTGTACATGTGATACCGGGTAGATACGGCATCATTGAATTGGCTGGCCATAGGTGTTTGCGCTCTTAACAAAGTTATCAAATACTCCATGCCGAGTTGGCCACCCCCGGCTATTTGCAATTAATATATTCGAAAACGTTTCCGGATAGCGAATGTGAAGGCTGCGTAGCAGCTGGAATCAAGGCGTTCTGCTGCGTTGGGAAGACGATGATGGGTTTGAGCGCTATCAGTAATTAGCGCGAAGGCGGGTGACAGGGACTTGTTATAAAAGCGACGGCCGGCGTCCGCGTTTTGGACTCGCCGGTCGTCACTGAGGTAGCTATGCTATTGTACTTCTCCACGAATACCAAGGACCACCACGCCGTCTTGCGTGTTGGCGTTCACGGTAATGGTCTTGTTGAAAATGCCTTTCGTTGCTGCGTTGTAGGTAGCCGTTACAAATCCTTCGGCACCTGGCGCTATAGGGTCTTTCGAGTACTTCGCAACGGTACAGCCACACGATGCCTGGACCGAGGTGATGAGCAACGGTTCACTGCCCTTGTTGACAAATCGGAACTCATGCGTGACCGGTGCTTTATGGGCGATCTTGCCAAAATCGAAAGAAGTCTCCGTCCATCCAAAGGCGGGCATTGAAGCGGTGGTCGCCAGCCGTCCGGAAGGTGCGGACGTGTTCACAATCGTTACGTTCGGCAGCTTGAATGATGCGGAAGAGATGATCATGGATGCGGTCATGATCAAAGTCAGGAAATGGATTTTCATAGATTGTATGTTTGGTTTGTGTTCATACAAATTACGGTGAATGGCGAGTGCGAACCTGTTAATGAATTGGTAACGGTTGTTAATGAAACGTTAAACCAACGTGTAAAGGAAGCAAAGGGCGCAGGGGCTTTACCGCAAAGTCGCAAAAACACTAAGGACCGCAAAGATTCTTTAACAGCATTTCATTGCAAAGTGATTGCCAGGGTTCTCACTTTGCTAAAAGAAGTGATAAATAAAACTCAGCGGTCCTTAGCGTTTTTGCGACTTTGCGGTAAAGCCGCTGCTCCTTTGCTCCCTTTTTGTCGCTGTTGTTAACGACTTGTTAAAACCTGGAAACCGAAGCTCTTTTAGCTTATTTTTGATAGAGAATTCCCTTTGCCGTGAAATCGTCTACCATTCGCCTTGTCGTTATCCTCGCGGCGCTTTGCATCGTAGGAATCACCATTACCCAGGTATACTGGGTTCGGCGGGCGTTTGACCTCAAAGAGGCCGAATTTGAGCGCACCGTCAACACCGCCCTCTACAACGTCGCCCAGCAAATCTTCGAGATCAACAAGACCGCTTCGCCAGCGAACAATCCCGTGAAGCAAGTGTCCACCAACTACTTCGTCGTGATGGTAAACAGCGAGGTGGAACCCGGCTTGCTGGAAGTACTGCTGCGAAATGAATTCGAGCGCCGGAACATCCGCGCCGACTTCGAATACGGCGTCTACGACTGTCACAGCGAACGCATGGTGTACGGCGACTACGTGCCGTTGCAAACTTCGAAGGAGATCAAGTCATCTCACAAATTTCCCAAGTGGCCTACGCAGGGATATTACTTCGGCGTTCAGTTTCCGAATCGCGAGGGTCACCTCACCAATCAAATGGGTATCTGGTCGTTCTCATCGGTCGTGTTACTGCTGGTGATCGTATTTTTTTCGTACACCCTGTTCGTGATTTTGAAGCAGCGCCGGTTGTCGGAGATTCAGAAGGACTTCATCAACAACATGACGCACGAATTCAAGACGCCGCTGGCCACCATCGCGGTTTCGGCCGAGGTACTCAAAGATCCAGGCATTGTTCGGCAGCCGGAAAGGCTCATGAATTATGCCGTCATCATCGAAAAGGAGAACCTCCGTTTGAAGCAGCAGGTGGAACGCGTGTTGCAGATGGCCCGTCTCGACAAGGAGCAGATCAATCTGAAGAAAGAGCGCATCAGTGTTCATCAGCTCATACAAGAAGCGGTGCGTCACCAGTCTGTTGCTCTGCTGGAGAAGGGAGGGGTTGTGAACTTGTCGCTCGATGCCAGCCAACAGGAACTGGAAGGGGACAAGCTTCACCTCACCAACGTCATCAACAACCTCCTGGACAATGCCATAAAGTATTGCCAGGTTGTTCCCGACATCGTTGTCCGCACGATTCTGCAGGCCGGAAGTATCGTTATTGAGGTGCACGACAACGGTATCGGTATTGGACAAGATAGCGTCAAGAGAATATTTCAGAAGTTTTATCGTGTTCCAACGGGCAACGTGCACGACGTAAAGGGCTTTGGTCTGGGCCTGAGCTACGTCAAGACGGTCGTCGATGCGCATAAGGGTCGCGTGTCGGTCGAAAGCCAGCTGGGCAAGGGCTCCACCTTCCGTGTCACGCTGCCGCTGTAGCGCCCTCTGCGATTGGGTCTGATAACCCAAAGTTTTTTTATTCTGAACAAATGCGCTGATGAAGACAACCGCGATGCGTCCCAAATCAACCAATCAACAGATCAACCCATGAAACGGATTCTTTTGGTGGAGGACGACCCAAGCCTGGGGTTTGTGATCAAAGACAATCTAAGCATGAAAGGCTATGAGGTGACGCTCTGTCGCGACGGCGAAGAAGCGGATCGACTTTTTGCTCCTTTGGCATTTCACCTTTGCATTTTCGACGTCATGCTACCCAGGAAGGATGGCTTTACACTGGCGCGCAGTGTACGGGCTAAAGACCACAGCATTCCCATCCTGTTTCTCACCGCCAAGGCGATGACCGAAGACAAACTGGAGGGATTCCGCGTGGGTGCCGACGATTACATTACGAAACCCTTCAGCCTCGAGGAGCTTTTCTGCCGCATCGAAGTATTTCTGAAACGCGATCGCGTGAACGATCCGGTGGGCAGCACCACGTTCAGGCTAGGCACATACGAATTTGATTTTTCGAAGCTCTTATTGAAGCATGGGGAATCACAGAAGGCACTTACCCAAAAGGAAGCAGACGTGCTACGGCTATTATACCAAAACCGTGAGCGAATTCTGAAGCGCGAAGAGATCCTGAAACAGGTATGGGGCAACGACGACTATTTCATGGGCCGAAGCATGGACGTGTTTATCTCGAAGCTGAGAAAATACTTGCGCGACGATGAATGCGTGCAGATCGTGAATTATCACGGCGTGGGATTTAAGCTCGAATTGAAGGTGGAGTAAGGTGTATTCGCCCCACGGGAAAACACGCGATCCGCCCTATGGATCAATTGCGTGTCCCGTGGGATGACAATTGTCAATTCTCAGTTTTTCCCCTTTCTCAATACGCTATTC
>DATHKA010000446.1:0-4803 GCA_035489615.1 Chryseolinea sp. | reverse complement strand
AAACCGGACAAACAACTCGCCGTCGGAGAACTTCTCGGTGTACACTTCGCCCAGCGGCATGTTCAGGTGGGCGGCTATCCTGGTTCCGAGCGTCCTGGCACTCGAAGTGACATACAGTTTGATGGTATCCATGGTGAGTTGACGGGTATTCGTAGTGCTATTTCAGAATTTTTACTGAAGATTGTTATTTCCTCAGGGAGGATATTCCGGATTTTGAATTGTGCGTTCGGCTCGGACGTACCGTCAGAAAAGAGCATGCAGAAAAAAAGAAGGGATAAAAAATATTGATAGCGAAGAGGCAAAGGAAGCGGAGTATTTTTACCGCAAAGACGCAAAGTTCCGCTAAGGTGCCTGCGGCACAAATATTAATAAGAATTAGACGCTCATAGTATGATTCGCTGCAGCAGGCTTCCTATAGGCTTGTCTGGTAAGCATAACGGCGAAAAAAATGTTGGTTCTAGGTTGTGCCGTAGGCTCACCTTCGCGGAACTTTGCATCTTTGCATCTTTGCGCCTTTGCGGTAAAAATACTCCGCTTCCTCTGCTAACCCTTTCTGAAGTAGCAAACACGATCGCCAATAACAGCCAACCGACGGTGAGCAATTTCACGTGTTAAAAAAAAGCGAGAGGCTGACCTTTCGGGACAGCCTCTCCTTTGTGAGTTCAGATTACTGATGGGCTATACGCCCTTGTGTATCAGCTATACGTCCGGTCGTGCGAGCGCTTTTCATCCCACTCCTTGGTTGGCGCGAAATACGATTGATCCGACGCATGCAGGTGCTTCTTTACCTCGTCGTCAATCAATTCAATTCCGAGACCCGGGGCGGTGAGCGGCACCGGCGCGAATCCTTTGTCGATGAGTTTCCGGCCATCGGTCGTCTTCACCAGACCCTCCCACCACGTGACGTCTACTGAATGATGCTCCAACGCAAGGAAGTTTTGCGTGGCCGCGGCGCAATGTACATTGGCCATGAACGATACCGGCGTTCCCGCCTGGTGCATAGCCATCGAGATCCCCTTTTCCTCGGCATAGTCGCCAATGCGCTTCGTTTCCAGTAGTCCGCCCGAAGACACAAGATCCGGGTGAATGATATCCACGGCGTGTTGATCGATCAGCGGCTTGAAATATTCCAGCAGGTAAATGTCTTCGCCAGTTGTCGTGGGTGTTTCAAGCGCATCCGTGATGGTTTTGTGCTGTTCGGTGTATTGCCACGGCACCATGTCTTCCAACCAGGCGAGCCGGTACTTTTCCAGGGCCTTGCCGAGGCGAATACAATTATTCACATCGAAATGCCCGTAGTGGTCGGTCGACATCGGGATGTCGTACCCTACCATGCTGCGTACATTGTCGACGATCTTGGCCAGTTCGTCAAGTCCCTTATCGGTGATTTGAATTCCGGTGAACGGGTGGCGCGTATTCGCGTACGAACTGTATCCGCCTCCCCACTGACTGGTGTTGCCGTCTTTCCAAATCTGCGTATTGACCAACGCGCCGGGTATGTTCCGTATTTCGTTGATGGATACGTCCATCTTGAGCCATGAGTATCCCTGTGTTTCAGTCCTGAACTTAATGAGCTTCATTTGTTCTTCGGGACTTTTCGACTCGGGTGTGTCGGCATAGATGCGAATGGTATCGCGATAACGACCCCCTAGCAATTGCCAGGCTGGCACGTTATACGCCTTGCCACACAGGTCCCACAACGCCATCTCTACTGCGCAAACGCCACCCGCCTGACGCGCCTGGCCGCCAAACTGCTTGATGATTTTAAAGATCTTCTCCACGTTGCAAGGATTCTCGCCAAGTATCCGGCTCTTCAACATCAGCGCATAACGTACATCGGCGCCGTCGCGAACCTCGCCTAACCCGTATATGCCCTGATTGGTGTCAATTCTAATGATGGCGGTTCGCCCCATCACCGCGGTAACGGCATAGCGCAAATCGGTAATCTTCAACTCCGAAGGATTGGATGCTTTGTTTACTTTCGATGTCGTCTGCGCAATCGTATCTTCGGTCGACAGGCCGATCATACTCCCCAGCGTCAATCCCCCGAGCGCCGTCTTCTTGAGGAAGTTCCGACGATTGTCGTGGGTATGCGGATGATCTATTTCGGCTTGCCGATCAGTCGCCGCCTTCGCTTCGCGCTCCTTATTTTGTTGGATGATTTTCTGCAATACACTTTTCATGATTGAGTAAGGTTAAGGTTGAAACTTGATTGAGAATAGCCTGGCGCGTCATTGCAAAAATGACGCGCCAGTGAGTATCGGGTATGTCTTCTTGCTTCAAGGAAGTATGACATGTTATTGTTTTAATGCTACGGCGATTACGCCTTTGCAAAAGTAAGGCTGTTAACAATTTATATTAATCATTCACGTACTCTTGCTACGGCGCATTAATACGCCTTTGCAAAAGTAAACCTGTTAACAATTTATGTTCATCCGCCACGTACTTTTGCTACGGCGTATTAATAGTTGCGTTCCTTGAGATAGTCGTCGAGTTCCTTCTTGGTCATCGGCAACTTGCCCGGATAATTATTGACCCAATTCAGAAAATCTTTCTTGATCTCCTCAGTCCATTCGCTATCGATCTGTCCGGCCAGATACTTCTTTTCGCGAAGGCGCTGGTGGCCAAACTCGTCGCGAAGCGCGGTTACTTCAGCAGTGATCACCAGGTTCTCCACAAGATGAGCGGGTATAAAGACGGTTCCATACTTTTTCGCGAGCACAACGTCGCCTGGCAATACCGTTGCGCGACCTACGCGAATGGGCGCGTTGATGGAAGTCAGCATCATCTCCTTGATATATGACGGATCCTGTCCTTTGATCCAGGCGTTGAAGCCTTTGATCTCCTCGAGTCCCTCCTGATCGCGAACGGAGCCGTAGAAAATTACGCCACGCTTCGAACGCGAATAGATCGAGTTGCCGAGATTGTCACCTATCAACGTTCCATCGGCGATCTTCCCGTATCCGTCTGCCACATATACATCGCCGGGCTGCAGAATATCAATGGGCCATGAATTCGTCCCCCCCTGTTGTGCACGGCTTTCCACTTTCCCTTGTTCCTTCACCTGCGCCTGGAGGTCCGGGCGTAACGGCATGTACTGCGCGGTCACTACGCGTCCGGTCATCGCGCTATCGGGCCAAATCACCTGCCACTCTCCCTCAAACTGATTGTTATATCCCTTGTTGCGCAATACGCCCCAGGCCTCCTCGATGGAAATACCTTTAAGGCGCTTGAGTATTGCGTCTGAAACCTTCGGACGTCCGTCGGGAAAACGTTCGCCCTTCCATTCGGCTGTGAGCGCCTTGATGTACTCGGGTGACGAACCTACGCGCTGTCCGAAACTCATCACAGCGGCTAACATACATGCCGAAATCAGCCATACTTTTTTAATCATAGTGTATGTTCTTTAGTTTTGATATGCATTATAGTTTGTTGTTTCCTTCGTGAGGCGTGTAAGCATGGACTTATCGAACCCGGTTCACCACAGCCGGCTTTGTACTCCGCCTAAGGCCGGATCAACGTTCCATCCCGCTTCCGCACCTGCCAGTTTGATTTCGTCGAGATGGGATATTTCGCCGCCTCTTTCTCGTTGATGTCGACTCCCAACCCTGGCACCTCGTTCACTGACATATACCCATTATTCATCGTGGGACATCCGCTAAATACCTCGAGCATCTTATCCGAGAAGCTTACCGCTTCCTGAATGCCGAAATTCCAAACGTGCAGATCGATGTGCGCGTGAGCGGCATGACCTACCGGTGATACGTCTCCGGGTCCATGAAACGCGGTCTTGATGTTGAACCATTCGCCGAGTCGAGCGATCTTCATCGCCGGCGTAATGCCACCAATCTGCGAAACGTGCACGCGGATGTAGTCGAACCACTGGTTCACCATCGGCATCTTAAACTCGTTGATGTTGTTGAAAAGTTCACCCATAGCGATCGGCACGGTGGTGCTGGCACGCAACTGTTTAAACCATTCCATGTTTTCAGGAGAGAAGGGGTCTTCAATAAAAAAGGGACTGAACTCATCAAGCTTTTTAATCATATTGATGGCATCCATAGGCTGCACGCGTTCGTGGATGTCGTGCAGCAATTCGATCTCTTCGCCACATTGCTTGCGAACCATCTCGAACATCTTGGGCACCGACTTGAGATAAACACGCTCGTTCATGTAATTATCAGTCTCACCACCGAACCCCGCTTTCTTAAAGTCGGGCTGCTCGTTGATGCTGCCTACGGCTCCGTAGCCACCTTGCTGAATGCGGATGTACTTGAATCCGCGTTCCATAATTCGCTTTACATCTTCGGCCACAGCCTCGGGCGTATTGCCTTGGGCATGGGTATAACAGGGTACAGCAAACCGTGACTTTCCGCCCAGCAATTGGTATACCGGCATGTTGGCGCGCTTGCCCTTGATGTCCCACAGGGCCTCGTCGAGGCCACTCAGGGCATTATTGAGCACGGGACCATTGCGCCAATACGAACTGACGTAAACAGCGTTCCACATGTCTTCGATATTGTCGACATCCCGTCCGACACAAAAGTCATTGAGGTAACTGTTGATGGCGGTTACCACGGCGACGGCGCGTTGCGTGAATGTGGCACAACCGAGCCCGTACAACCCTGGTTCGGTGGTCTCCACTTTCACCACAATAAGGTTGGACCCCTGTGGCGCCGTGGCGATGGCCTTTACGCTCTTGATCTTCACGACGGGCAGTCCCTTGGCATAAGAGGGTTTTACCTCGCGCGCCTGTGCATCGTTGTTGCCGAACATGCCAAGTACGCCGGCAGTGGACCCTAT
>DATHKA010000445.1:0-20566 GCA_035489615.1 Chryseolinea sp. | reverse complement strand
CAAGACAATTGGTCGTCTGGATTCAAGATATCTGGGCATCGACAAAAAAGAGAGTGGTGTTGAGCCCGATTATAATTCGGAACTCACGTCGTGGCTGCACTCTTTCACGCCCGCTATTAACTACTACCTCCGGGAAGTATTGAAGTACAAGACCGACATCAAATACAACATGTTTGGCCCGGTTCACCCGTGGGATAATACGGGTGATCAGACCGGCGAGAATCTGCGGGAAGCGATGGCCGAGAATCCCTACATGCACGTGCTCATCCAGTCGGGGTATTACGATGGCGCGACAACTTACTTTGACGCCAAGTATACCCTGTGGCAGGTGGATCCCAGTGGCAAGATGAAGGATCGCTTGCACTTCGAGGGATATCGCAGCGGACACATGATGTATCTTCGAAGCGAAGACCTGACCTTATCGAATGAACACCTTCGGGAGTTTATAAAGAGGACGACCCCCGTTGCCGGCCAACCGGCGAAGTACAATAACAATTGACATCGTCAATTAGCGGCTGCTATAAAAGTACAGTGGCCAGAATGAAATCAAACCAGCCCAGGGTGGGCCTATTCAATCCAGTTGAGGGTAGTGAGAGAGTTAAGTGTTAAACTTGCAGTTGAATATGCGGATGAATCAATCGGAAGTTATACTAAAACTACGCGCGGTTATATTGTTTACCATCAGAACTTTAATATTGATTGTATCAGTATTACTTGAGGTGACGGCGCAGGCGGAAGAGAGAAAAGCACGCACCATCGTTACCACCGACGGTGAAGTGGATGACCAGGATTCGTTCATTCGCATGCTTCTGTACACCAATGAGTTCAATCTTGCCGGGCTGATTTACAGCAGCTCACAATGGCACTACAAGGGAGACGGTAAAGGCACGAAATACACGTCCGCTATGTCCATGACGGCCAAGCGTTATGGTGAGCGTACCGAGCTGCGATGGCCGGGTACCACCTGGATGGAAGCGCACATCGATCAGTATGCCATGGTGTATGAGAATCTGAAAAAGCATGCAGCGGGATATCCGAGTCCGGAATACCTGAAGAGCATCGTGCGTATTGGCAATATCGACCTTGAGGGGGAGATGGCACATGATACACCAGGCTCTGACTTTATCAAGCAAGTGCTGCTCGATGCCGATACGAATGTTGTTTACCTGCAGATTTGGGGCGGAACCAACACGGTAGCAAGGGCGCTTAAGTCAATTGAGGAGCAATACAAGCCACAGCCGGACTGGCAGACGATAAAACAGCGTGTGTCACGGAAGGCGGTATTGTATACCGTGCTGGACCAGGACATTACCTACACGCGCTATGTGGCCCCGAACTGGCCGGGGATCAAGGTGCTTTACAACGCTGCTCAGTTCTGGAATTTTGCTTATCCCTGGCCGCGCGTAGTACCCCTACCGTTGCAACAGTATTTAAGGGGGCCCTGGTTCGATACCAACATCAGGACGCAACACGGTCCGCTCATGGAACAATACTATCTCTGGGGCGACGGCCGGCAGATTGAGAATGACCCGGAGCACAACCAAGGCGATACAGCCGTGGCGAGAAAGGCCGGCATGACCCGGTATGACTTTATCTCTGAAGGAGATTCTCCTGCCTACTTTCACCTGGTCGACGTCGGACTGAATAGCCTCGACGACGCTTCATTTGGCGGATGGGGTGGGCGCATGGTCAGGTCGAAGTCCAACCCGAATCGGTGGGAGGATGGAGACAATGTGACAGACTTCAACCCGTATACCAAACGATACGACAAGGCCTATCCACAGACCCGGTGGATCGAAGTATTGCAGGAAGATTTCGCGGCGCGCGCCGATTGGTGCGTGGCCACCGTGGAGGAGGCGAACCATGCTCCGGTGGTTAACCTCGGGCACGACAGACTGCTGGAAGGCAAGCCTGGAAGGGTGATTAATCTGGCCGTGAACGTGTCTGATCCCGATGAGGACCAGCTGAGCTGTAAGTGGTGGCAGTATGAGGAAGTGGACTCGTACGAGGGAAAAATACAAATAGTGAACTCAAGTAAACTTATTTCAAGCTTTAAGATACCGGCCGATGCCCGTCCTGGTGACACGTTTCACCTCGTCGCCGAGGTATCGGACAACGGCAAGCCCAAGCTCACGCGCTACCGTCGGGTGATTGTCACCGTGAAGTAAAAGCTGGTCTCTGCAGAAACCCCTGCTAGTCCGGAGGTTCGCCGATAACGCCAGCAACGAAAGTGAAGGGTTTGTAAGCAGTCTGGGTTCAGTTGGCATCAAGTGACAGAATGACACAAGTGCGGGTTATGCGCTTTACCTGTCGACGTGTAACGTCGAAGTATTCACGAATGAGGCGCAGTGCTCGTGTGACTCGGTCTTTAACTGTCCTATGAAGAGCAGCGTTTCCTTCAACTGCCTACAGAGAACGTCACCTGTAATCAACGCTCAGCCAACAGCTCAAAAGCTCCACGAGCCTCTGTGTGTGTTGGATTTCTTCCTGGCGAACCTGCGTATTATCCTGCTCTCACCGGCATCCGGATCAGCTCTCGGAGGTTGGTACTTTCTTGGCCATCAGCATGAGGGATCGAAACGCAACTGCGAGTTATGCGCTATAGCTGTCGACGTGTAACGTCGAACTCGAGTTTGGCTATTTTCTGGTGTAAAAGATGGCTGAGAGCAGTTGATTTGAGATATTTTTCTGGCTTCGCTCGTGGTTCTGTTTGTTGATGAAGCCTGAGAAATTGTTTTTTGTTTCAACACACCATGTTTGTGCTCTGAAAGTGTTTAATATTTCACTACTGGTAATTCTTTGTGTTGGTTTTGCCGGATACCAGGCAGGCCTGGGTAAGAAGTTTTCATTCCTGCCCTGGTTAGAACGATGAGCTGCCAGATGAATTAGGGAGTAAATAGCCCCCATAAATGCGGGAACATTTTTGACTGCATTTTCACTTCTCACTTGTGCCTCTCCACATCCCATTAAAGTCTTTTCATCTCTGAAGTTGACTTCGATCTCCCAACGCCAAAGGTATGCTTGCAAAAGCTTTTCGACCGCTAGGTTGGGATCTGTGCAAACTAAATATGCAGGATCTCGGTACAAGATCGGAGAGGTTTTGCTTAACCTGTATGCAAGAGGCCGGATGATTATCAACTGCATGGTATTAAACTCACCGGCAGATCTCCAGCGTACATTTCTAATAATCTTGATGTTAAATTCATGGCTCTTGCCCGCTGCCCAGGCGATTACTTTCTCCCATCGATAGTTTCCGGATTGTCTGATCGCTTCAGGAGTTGGAAGTTGCTCACCATATACCCTCTTCCTACCGGCCGATTGACTTTTTCGAGTAGGAATTTTGAAGAGCTTGGAATCCTTACGAATACGTCCTATCAAAGTGACATTGTCGGGAATTGTCTTGAGCACTTCTCGGTTTGTATAACTACCATCAACACAGAGCGCCAGTTTTCTTTTTTGTTCTCCCTGCATATTAAGCTTGTGGCGTAGCTGCGCTATCCGTAAACTACCTTGTCGACTGAGCTTGGCATTCTTCTTCTGTTCTTTATAAACAGATATCTGCTGAGGTAGCGATTTCTTGTTGGGTTTTGCAATTGTGGGACAATGATGAAAGTCAATTGGAATCGCTTTCGATTGGCAATTACTGGGTTGGTTGGGAAGGGCCATGGAAATTTGAAGAAATCGTTGTCCCCAGATAAAATTAGTATGGAACCGAGGACCTGTTGGATCTCGTCTCCAAGCCGTTCCAAACACCTTTTTACCCTTCTTTCTGATGATGGTGTCATCCATATGAGCGATGATCATGTCGCTTTCAGGAAGTTCTTTTACCACGTTTTCCCTGATCACATCAAATAGCTTTTCGGTGTCTACTCGATTCTTTCCAAATAGCCGGTAGGCCGCTGACCAGTCAACAAATTGCCGCCCCGCCGCCGTCAACATTCCAGTTAATGTATGTCTACCCAGGCACGTAAGCGCTCCCTTGGCCACGGAGTGTGCACGCTTATGTACTCTACATTGTTTGAAAGCCCCGGCAGTTTGTGACCATAATCGATCGAACTCATCAATCAAGCTTTCTTTCGTGTCTTCAGTTTTTTTTTCAAGGGAGCAATAGCCTCCTCACTTCGTTTAAGCACCAGATTTTGATGATCATCGATAAGCCACTCCACCAGTTCACCCTGCTGGAGTTCAATGGCCTGAGCAACAGCAGCGGGAAAGTTGACATACCACTGTTCGCTGTTAACACGTTTAATGGATTGAATCTTTGTTACGTAGCCCATAAATATATCTAGTTAAATTACTAGATATGAAATTCATCAAAAAAACCGGAAATTGAAAGAACTACCGGCTTTTTATTAACTCAAATAGGAAATAGCCAAACTCGAGGTCGACGTGTAACGTCGAAGCATTCACGAATGAGGCGCAGTGCTCGTGTGACTCCGTCTTTAACTATCCTATGAAGAGCAGCGCTTTCTTCAACTACCTACAGAGAACGTCACCTGTAATCAACGCTCAGCCAACAGCTCAAAAGCTCCGCGAGCCTCCGCGTATGTTGGATTTCTCCCTGGCGAACCTGCATATTGCCCTACTCCAGCCGGGATCAGCTCTCGGAGGTTGGTACTTTCTTGGCCATCAGCGAGGCGATGACAGCAATGAGCAAGGCTGCGCCGATGAAGACAAGAGACGCCTCAATCGGGATCTTGAAGATATCAGCCAGGCACATCTTGATGCCAATGAAAACAAGAATGGCCGACAGTGCGTACTTGAGGTAAACAAAATACTTCTCAATGCCCGCCACGGCAAAATACAACGACCGTAGCCCGAGTATAGCGAACACGTTCGAGGTATAGACGATGAACGGATCTTCCGAAATGGCGAGGATGGCTGGAATGCTGTCGACGGCAAAGACCAGGTCCGTGGCCTCAATCAGGACCATAACCACAAAGAGAGGAGTGGCCCACAACAAACCGTTCCTGCGTACGAAGAATTGGTCGCCGTCATAGTTCGGCGTTACGCGAAATATACGTCTGACGAAGCGCACCACCGGGTTCTTTTCCGGATTGAGCTTCACATCTCCCTGCAAGAGGATTCTGATGCCGGTATACGCCAGGAATCCGCCGAAAATGTAGATAAGCCAGTGGAACTTGTGGATGAGCTCTATGCCGGCCACAATGAAAACGACACGCATTACCAGCGCGCCAAGGATGCCCCAGAACAACACCTTGTGCTGATAGGCCGATGGAACACGGAAGTACGAGAAGATGAGAATGATGACGAAGATGTTGTCGACACTCAGAGACTTTTCGATCACGTAGCCGGTGAGAAATTCGAATGCATCTTCGCTGCCAAACTGATAATACACAAACACATTGAAGAGCATGGCCATGCAGACCCATACGGCGGTCCAGATCAGCGCTTCCCGGATGGAGATCACCTTGGATTTCCGATGGAAGACACCCAGGTCGAGAACGAGCATCAGCAGCACGAACAGGTTAAATCCGATCCAAAGTTGAGTCTGGGTAAAGCTCATGGTAACGAATGCATACCGCATCCACACGCTAGGATAGCGTAAATTCCCTTCAGATTCATTACCAACGTCTCAATTTTTCCGGCAATTCACACGTGTGCGGCAGGGAATTGGCAATGGCGTCGAGGTCACCAGACCGTGAAATTCCGGGTGAATAATTCTCAATTTTCATCCGGCAAATACTAGCCTTCAATTCTATACCTTTGCCGTTTTGCGGAACCTCAAAGGCGAAGGCAGGCGATGATTAATCCTACGGAACAAGCGGAAAGAGAATACCTCGGTGAGATCAAGGAGAAGCTCATGTTGTCGGTTCAAAGTGTGGACGACAGCGTAAAGCAATTCGCCGAAGAGCTGAGACAGAAGAAGCAGTACATTCACGAGAACCAGTCGGGGATGGACGAGGCGGACCTCGTGGCTGCGGGTCAATCTATTGATCGGATTGCCTTTACGGGTGATTCGGTTGTGGACCGCAGAAGGCGTCTGCTGAAGCTCATGGAATCGCCATACTTTGGCCGCATAGATTTCACGCCGCAGCGCGGCAAGACGAATGCCGTGTACATTGGGATGCACACCTATGCCCACGAATCGGGCAGATCGAACCTGATCTACGATTGGCGCGCACCGGTGTCGTCGTTATTCTATGATTTCGAGTTGGGCGATGCGTCGTATCTGACGCCCTCGGGAGAAATCAAGGGTGATATTTCGGTAAAGCGGCAGTATCGGATCCGTGATGGCAAGATGGAGTTCATGATCGAGAACGCCGTCAACATTCAGGATGAGATCTTGCAGCGCGAGCTGAGCAAATCGGCCGACGACAAGATGAAAAACATCGTCGCGACGATCCAGCGCGACCAAAACGCCGTGATCCGCAACGATACGGCTAAGGTGATGATTATCCAGGGCGTGGCAGGTTCCGGAAAGACGTCGATCGCACTTCACCGCATAGCCTTCCTGTTGTACCGTTTCCGCGATACGATCACGGCGAAAGACATCCTGATCATCTCACCCAACAAAGTGTTTGCGAGCTACATCTCCAACGTACTGCCTGAGCTCGGCGAGGAGACGATACCGGAAATCGGTATGGAAGAGATCGCGGCCGAGTTGTTGGAGCATAAGTATCCTTTCCAAAGCTTTTTTGAGCAGGTTACCTATATTCTGGAGCACGACGATTCCGAATACGCCGAGCGCATACGCTTCAAGGCGTCATTTGAATTTCTCTCGAAGCTCAATCAGTACCTGATCCATGTCGAGAACAACTACTTTGATTTCACGGAACTGCGCGTGGCAGGAACCATTGTGCCATTTCCGTTTATCCTTGAGCGGTTTCGCGCCTACTATCGCATTCCGATTCTGAAGCGATTCCCGGAGGTGATACGGGATATTCAGCAGCACGTACGCACGATGAGCGGTAAGAAGCTGAATGGCCAGGACCGCGCCCGGTTGGGCGAGCAAGTCCCGCGCATGTTCCGGTTCAGCACCGTGCTGGAATTATATGAAGACTTTTATAAATGGGTCGGCAAACCCGAGATGTTTAAGATGCTCCCGGATGGGGAACTCGAATATGCCGACGTCTTTCCGCTGATTTACTTCCGCATTCGTGTCGAGGGCGTAATCTCATACGATCATGTAAAGCACTTGCTCGTCGATGAGATGCAGGATTATACGGCTGTACAATATGCCGTAATGAACCGTTTGTTCAGCTGCAAGAAGACGATTCTGGGAGATGTGAACCAAAAAGTAAATCCCTTCAGTGCTTCATCGTCTGATGATATCAGTCGCGTGTTTCCAAATGGCGACGTGGTGAAACTGGTCCGGAGTTACCGGTCGACGCTGGAGATTACGAAGTTTGCCCAGCGCATCAGTAATAATCCGGAGCTGATACCCATGGAACGCCACGGCGATGAGCCCCAGATTTTGCCCTTTGAATCCAATCCCGAAGAGGCGGCAGCGATCAAGGAAATGCTCTACACCTTTAATGAAAGCAGCTATCAATCGCTGGGAATTCTTTGCAAGACCTTCGAACAGGCGAGCACGTTGTATGAATATCTGCGATCGGACGAGACGTTTGAATTGCCTTTGACCTTGCTGGACGCGGACAGTACGTCGTTCAAGAATGGCATCATCATCACGACCGTGCATTTGTCGAAAGGCCTGGAGTTCGATAATGTGATCGTACCCTTTATTTCCGATCGCAACTACTGCACCGCGGTTGATCGGAGCATGCTGTATATCGCGTGCACGAGAGCGATGCACAAGTTGACGCTCACGTATGCTAAATCGGTGACGCCGTTTGTGCTGTAAAAACGGCAGGTGACAGATCGTTCATGGCGAAGTGTATAGGGCGCTTTGCATTCATTGCTTTGCGTTGTTCAATGAATTTATCGATGGTTAAATGGCTTGTTTTGCGGCGATGAGCGAGCTGGGCTGGACCTTACATTTGATGGCACATCACGCCACGCACGATCTTTCATGAAACGGACCCTATACTGGATCATCGCAGCTTTAAGTATCGTTGTTATTTTCGGATTTATCACTGCGGAAGGCGAGTGGCCAGCCGTTCAATCGCCGTTCCCTTGCAACGATGCTGATATACCGCGATACCAGGCAGCCTATACGAAACAGAAGCCGGTAATCGACGGCAAGCTGAATGACGCTGTTTGGAAAAATGCGCTCCGGTCAGCGCCGTTTCGCGATCTGATCAAAGGCACAAAGACTCTTTTGGATACCCGCGCCGCCGTAATTTGGGACGAAGAATTCCTGTACATCGCCTATTGGATCGAGGAGCCCGATGTAAAAGCTACTTTGAAGGAACGCGATGCACCCATTTACAATGACAACGATGTTGAATTGTTTATCGCCGGAAGCGACGGCTACTATGAGTTCGAGATAAATGCCTACAGCACCATTTACGAAGTCCTGTTCTTCTGGGAGCAGGAGTTCACACGGAAGGGCTATGCGCAAATGGCGGAATTCAACCGGAATGATCCCAAAGCACGAGAATTTAATGGCGTGGGATTCAAGACACATCCCCGCGGAAAGCGCATAGGATTCTGGAATTGGGACTTTCCTGGCTTAGAGAAAGCTGTATTCGTAGAAGGCACGTTAAACGACCACCGCGATAAGGATAAGGGCTGGACGGTAGAACTGGCGTTGCCGTGGAAAGGCCTGGAACTTTTAGCGAAAGGCGACGGCCGTTCGGTACCACCTAAACCGGGCGACACCTGGCGCATGGACTTTTCACGCTTTAATACTTATAAGGCGCCACAGGACGATTCGGGTGGTTGGGCGTGGTCATCCCATGGGGTTTGGGATTCACATGTGCCTGAATGCTTTCCATTTATCCGGTTCGTTGAATAAGTCAGGTGGTGTATCCCACTCGTTAGTTAATCAAATTGGCGTTGAGTATCCGGCGTAGCCTTAATCGTGTTTGAGTGACTGAACCGGATTTGCCGCTGCGGATTGCAGGCAATGGTAGCCCATCGTCACACCGGCCAGGAGGAACGCCAGCAGCCCTGCCTCAACATATGTCGTGACGCCAATCTCGGCGCGATAGGCATACTGTTGCAGGTACCAGCGAACGCTCAGTGCCGCCAGGGGTACCGCGACGAAAAAGCTCGCCAGGATGAGTTTCCCGAACGAAGCGGAAAGCAGCCACGCAATGTGCGAGGTGGTGGCGCCGAGTACCTTGCGGATGCCGATTTCGCGCGTGCGCTGCTCGGCTGTAAATGACGTAAGGGCAAAGAGTCCGAGGCAAGCGATCAGGATGGCAAGCACGGTAAACGCGATGAAGACCTGTCCAAGGTGTTTCTCGTTGAGAAACATGCGCTCAAGGTCTTCGTTCATGAAAGAATAGTCGAAGGGCTCGCCTGGCGCAAATTCGCGCCAGGCCTTTTGCAAACCGGCAATTACTTCCTGGCTGTGACCCGTTTCATAACGGATGGCTATTGAACCGGTACTTTTGCCGAGAAAGAGCCCCAGTGGAGTAATGCTTTGACGCAGCGACTCGAAGTTAAAATCTTCCACTACACCGATCACCGTATAGGTCTCGGTAGCTTCGCGCTGCTGGGTACCGTCGGCCTGTTGCGCGAACAAGGATATCTGCTGACCGACCGGATCGCCTTCAAAGGACAACATTTTGAGCGCCGTTTGATTCAGGATGACAGACGTGGAATCGGCAACCGAACCAGCGGTGAAGTTGCGTCCGGCTACGATCTTCATGCCCAGGGCATTTGCATAGTCTGCATCTACCGACCATTGCTCGACGTTCACAGAATGCTCGGGTAGGGGAAGGGAACCCTGTTTCCAGGCCAGGGGCGTTTTCCGCGCCGACCCGGGGCCCGGGAAATACGAACTCACGGTGACGTGCCGAATGTGCGGCTGGCGCAGGAGAGCCTGCTTCAGGGCGAATGCGCGATCGCCAATGTGTTGTACACCTTTAAGGCGAACAACCTGCTCCTGGCTGAATCCAAGATCAGCCTCATTCATGTATTTGAATTGCTGGTACACCGCGAGTGTTGCCACGGTAAGAAATATGGAGATGGCAAATTGAACAACGACCAGGCTACTGTAAACGTGCGACGACGACTGGCCCGCGGCACTGATCTTGCCCTTGAGCGTGTCGGCTGGTTTGAATGACGCGAGTATGAGTCCGGGGTAGATACCAGACAGGATTCCTGTTAATACGGACAACCCAATAAATGCACCCATCAGGTAGAGGTTGGCGTAAGGTACGGAAAGGCGCTGACCGGCAACGGAGTTGAATAAGGGCAGAAACAGTTCGGTAACGACGAGGGCCAGCAGAAAGGAAAGAAGGCACAACGCCACAGACTCGACCAAAAATTGCAGCATCAGGTGAGCCTTGGTGGATCCGAGCACCTTGCGCACGCCCATTTCCCGGGCACGTTTTACCGAACGCGCCGTGGAGAGGTTCATGAAATTGAGGCTGGCGATAATCAGGATAAACCCGCCAATGATCGCCATGATGACAACGTATTTAACATCACCATTGGCCTGGAGTTCGTTGCGCAGGTGGCTATGCAAATGGATATCGGTAAGCGGCGTTGCGTGAAGCCTGAGATAGTTTCCTGTTTCCTGCTTGAACTTGTCCACAAAACTGGCGCCTAGCACTGAGGTTGCGTGCGGCAGAATGTATTGCGTGACGATGTTGGGGAGTTTCTCCCGGAAGTTTTCAAGCTGGTTGCCTTCGCGCAGCAGCACGTAAGTATTGAAAGGGCCGCCGATCCAGTTGCCATTTCTGGCTTCGTCCAGGCCTTCCATCGACAGGAATATGTCGTAGCGAAAATGACAGGTGGTGGGCAAATCCCGTATAACACCGGTGATGGTATACAAAGTGCGGTTGTCCATGACAAGCGCCTTGCCCAGGGCGTCACCGTCGGGATAAAAGCGCCGGGCACAGGACTCGGTGATAACGAGGCTATGGGCATCTTTCAGGGCCACGTCAGGGCTACCCGCGAGAAACGGGATCGTAAATATTCGGAAGATGTCGTTATCCGCGTAGACAACGTCAGACACTATGATATTTTCGGTGTTGCGCTTGAATTCGAACGATCCCTGATCGCGGAACCGCGCGGCAACCTCAACCTCGGGAAAGTCGCGTTCGATTGCCTCGGCAATGGGTGGAGGCACGGCTGCGTTATGTGTGATGGTCTCGCCGAGTTTTACTTCCCACTCCAGGCGTGCGATTCGATCGGCGTGTTCGTTGAATCGGTCGTAGCTGAGTTCGTTCTGGATGTACACCGTGATGACCAGGCTGGCTGCCATCCCGAGTGTGAGTCCGAAGAGATTGATAAAGGTGTAGAGTTTGAAGCGCCGGAGATGGCGGAGTGCCGTGATGAAATAGTTTGCGAGCATTTAGTGCGGCCTGTGTTGAGGTGTTTCGGGAAATGTAGTTCAAACACGGTGCCACCGCGAAAACGCGCAATGCAGCGCGCTGGGCTGTTTGGGGTGTTCGGGGAAACGTGAAGGTCGTCCGCTGGTGAACGGTTTGGGAACTCCTAACGGCCCAGTAGTTATATAATTTATATTATGTTAAATAGACAATGCTGCATTTAGGGATCAGCTGCTGCTGCCCAACCTGATTCGTTGCCTTTCACACTCTCCCATGAGGCCTGGGCGCAATACAGCCAAGTACATTCCAAACAGAAAACACCACCTCAAAAACCGGCATTAGCGCCACCCATCACAAGCACCTTCCTGAATTCCTTTTCCTTCACCGCGCCCACGGATAAACGCGATAGCCGAACCAAATCCATATCCTTCAACGCAGGCTCCGCCTTTATCTCTGCCAGGGTTACTGGTCTGGGCAGGGCTTTAACAGGTTTGAAATCAACCACCACCCAATTCGCATCATGGGTCGTGGGATCCTGGTATGCTTCCTTCACTACCTCTGCTATACCTACAATCGCCAGCCCCTCATTGCTATGGTAAAAAAACACGTGGTCACCTTTCTTCATGGCCCTCAGATTATTGCGCGCTCCGTAGTTGCGCACCCCGTCCCAAAAGGTCTTACCATCCTCGACGAACTTGTCCCAGCTGTATTTAAAAGGTTCTGACTTGACGAGCCAATATTTCATTTGCCGTGTGATTGATTTGGTGGCGAAGGTAAATGCACCAACGACATTGTACAAACCTTCCGGCCAATCCAGACAAACACACTCACACCGAACCCATCGTCCGGCCCTCGGGTTTCGCAAGCCATTCTTTATCTTGCTTCATGCGCATCGACGACAACCTGCTCAAACACTGGATCGAAAATTTCTATGGGCACGGATCCTGGGAATCCAAAATATGGTTTATCAGCTACGAAGAACCCGGAGCAGATGTTCCCGAGGATCTCGCCGAACGGCTGCATTACTTCGAGGGCGTACACGGACTGGCTTCCACGCAGGAAACGTTATGTGATCTGCGCGAACTCTATCGGTGTGTCGCCTTTAGAAATGATGGACCACGCGCCGCACTGTTTTCCAATCACTTCGATTACCGCTTCGGTCCTCAATCAATCGTACACGGCATTTGGAAAAATCTGATTGCGTTCGTTCACGGCTACCTTAACGAGCCCCTCCCTGATCTGCTCACCTATCAGCGGCAAAAGTTTGCCCTTTCATTGTATAAACGGGAAGCGCTTATCCCGCTGTACCCACTGCCCAGTCCGCACAATCACGCCTGGTACTACAGTTGGATCGACGCACCCGGCTTGCCATTCCTGAAACATCGCGCACAATACGAGGTGCAGGTGTATCAACACCGCATCCGTACCATCTTTCAAAACATGCGCACGCATAAACCTGGGGTTGTGTTGATGTATGAGATGAACAACATTAACACGCTCAAGGCTTCAGTGCAGGAATTCTTTCCGCAGGCCGCGTTCCAGCTCGTGAAAGCAGTCAAGGGCGTCATACCGCAGCATCATCGGGCAAATCTGGACGGCACTACCCTGCTGATCACCACGCAGGTTCCGGCGTTGAGGCACAACCGGATTGAAACGGGCTTTGATTGGGGTGAGGTGGGAAAGATGACGAAAACCGTGGAAGAATCTGGAACGTTGTAGCCAGCGCGTCATGTTGGTTGTTTTTGCTTTCACTGGAAATGGATAATTTCATATTACCATCGGATGTGCTGTAACCTTCGTCAGGCCAGACAGTAGTAATCAGGGAACGCCAACACAACGCCTATGTTTCGCAATTATCTGAAAGTCGCCTGGAGAAATCTCTACAAAAATAAAGCGCTGTCCAACATCAACATTTTCGGTCTTGCCCTGGGCATTGCCTGCAGCATGCTCATCTACTTGTGGATCGCAGACGAACTTGCCAAAGACGCCTTTCACGAACACAGTGCAAACCTTTACACAGTATATGAAACCCAACACCACGACGGGATAATTGATGCGGGTCCCTATACACCCGGCATGTTATTCGAAGAGCTGAAGGCGCTCTACCCGGAGGTCAGGTATGCTGTTCCCATGACATCGTGGACAGAGGATCGTACATTCGAGTCGGCCGGCAAGATCTTCAAACAAAACGGAACCTACGCAGGATCTGACTTCTTTTCAGCTTTTAGTTTCCCACTACTGGCGGGACAGCCTGAGACGGCCCTTAAGACGACTTCGGACATCGCGATCTCCAGGAAGATGGCGCAAGAGTTTTTCGGTTCGCCTTCGGCCGCCTTCGGCCAACAAATCCGATTCGAGAATACAAAAGATCTGCGCATCAGTGCAGTGTTTGACGACCTTTCCGACAAGAGCTCGATGACCTTCGATTACCTGCTGAACTGGGAAACCTTCCTGGAACAGCATTCATGGGCCCGCGACTGGGGTAACAACGGTCCGGCTACATACGTCGTCCTGCAGAACGATGCCGATGCCCGGGCCTTTGGTGACAAGATCCACAATTTTCTCGCTGAAAAACATGCCGATAGTCAAAGCAAGAACTTCATCATTAACCTGCATCTGCAAAAATTCAAAGAAGGATACCTTCACTCCCGCTTCGAGAACGGCGAGATTGTTGGCGGACGCATTCAATACGTAAAGTTATTTGCCGTCGTGGCGGTATTCATCCTGCTCATTGCCGCCATCAACTTCATGAATCTCACTACCGCCCGCTCACTTCGGCGATCACGTGAGATCGGCGTGCGGAAAGTGGTAGGCGCGGTCCGGATGTCACTCGTGCGACAGTTTATCGGAGAATCCATGCTCACGGCGTGCCTGGCCTTTGCTGTTGCTGTACTCGTGGTTGCCGTGGTACTTCCTTCCTTCAACTCCATCACACAAAAGCATATCGTTCTGCCGTTTCTCGACTTCTCTTTCTGGTCGCGTTGGGCAGGTATCCTGCTAGTAACCGGGCTTGTCTCGGGCTGTTATCCGGCATTGTACCTTTCATCATTTAATCCGATAAAAGCCTTCAAAGGATCACTCAAGTTTACGAGTAGCGCCGTGTGGTTCCGACGGTCGCTGGTGGTATTTCAATTCGTCTTGTCGATCATGCTGATCGTGGGTACTATTGTTATTTCCCGGCAGGTACGTTTCGTACAGTCTGCACAGCTAGGCTATGACCGGCAAAATCTGCTGTACGTTCCAATGGAGGGCGATCTTCCGGCAAAGTACGAGACTTTCAAGGATCTGGCACAGGCCCTTCCGGGTGTAAAAATGGTGAGCTGCATATCGAACAACCCTACCTCTATCAACAATGGAACAGGTGGCGTGGTCTGGGAAGGAAAGGATCCCGATGCACTGCCGCAGTTCACGCAGGCCGCGATAGGCATGGACTTCATCAAGACTATGAATATGGTGATGCTCCAGGGCCGTGAATTCTCTCCGGACTTTGCTTCAGACTCGTCCGCGTACATCGTGAACGAAGAAGCCTTGAAATTATTTAACTACAAGGAGCCCATAGGGATGCCGTTGACCTTTTGGGGAAGAAAAGGAACGATTGTGGGCGTAGTGAAGAACTTCCATTTTAACTCGATGCACGAGCCGATTCGACCACTCGTGCTGCGAATGGTTGGCAGCAATGGATCGCCGCAGTGGATGGCCGTGCGCACAGAATCAGGCACGACCACGCAGGTGATCAAAGGACTGGAGAAGATATGCCACGAGCTGAATCCAAAGTTTCCGTTTGCCTACCAGTTCTCGGATGAACAATACCGGAAGTTGTACACCAGTGAAATGGTTGTTGAGAAATTGTCAAACGCCTTTGCCGCGTTAGCCATCTTCATCTCCTGCCTGGGACTCCTGGGCCTGACCATCTTTGCTGCCGAACAGCGCACGAAGGAGATTGGCATACGCAAGGTCCTGGGCGCAAGTCTGTCATCGCTGTTTGCCTTGATGTCAAAAGAACTGCTTATCCTCGTTTGCGTTGCCATGGCGATAGCCTCACCGCTAGCCTGGTATGTGATGAACGACTGGCTGAGCGAGTATGCTTACCGCGTTGAACTGGCGTGGTGGATCTTTCCCGTGGCGGGTTGTGCGGCTATTGCCATTGCGTTGGCGGCCGTGAGTTTTCAGACGATCAGGGCCTTGCTCGTAAACCCGGTAAATAGTTTGCGTTCGGAATAAGGACGCAGCTTCTTTTGCCCTCATTTGCTTGACCCTCGCGGGTGCCGACCAGGTCTTCTTTGAAGTGAACGATTCGGGGGCAGGTCTGCGGCTATTTACAGAACACCTATCTGCTGCAGAAAGCTGTACCTGTCTGTCATTACCTGATGGCTGATGATTTTTCCATGTGAGAATTTATATAAAGCGAATCCTTCCGTTACAAATGCTTTTCCCGACGGAGCATGTCCCTGGAACGTACCCTGATGTGTTCCTGTGGTGCGCTGCTTAACTATTACTTTGTTGTCTTCCGCTACGATTTCTTCAACTTGCCATTGGATGTCGGGAAACGCCACCAACAATTGTTCCGCACCTTGTTTTATGGCGTCGGGTCCGCCGCCTGCAGCGTTTTTGTAAAGCGGTGATACGATCCCGGCGATCTGGTCAGTGTGTCGATTGTTCAGCATCTCGCTGTAGAACCTGATAATCGTTTCTTTGTTGCCTTCATTCACGTTCATGGCTTTTTTGTTTGATTGCTTCATATTCTTTTTTTGTCCCCGGGCAACAGTTGCACCCAGGCAAAGCGATAGCACCGTAGCGAGCACGACGGTTGTTGCTTGCATATTTTTCGTATTGTGTTGATGTCAATTCAAAGCTCGGCAAACTGCCGTTCGCCGCTTTGTAAAAAATCATTGATCTACCAGAACGTAGGATTCGTAAAGAAGTCGGTTGGCGTCTTGCCGGTGAACTGTTTGAAGGACTTGCTGAAATGCGCAGGGTCGTAGAATTCGAAGTCGTAAGTCGTTTGGGCGAGGTCCGCCGGTCTTTTCTCAATGATGGCCCGCATTCTCACGATTGAGGCGTACTGCTTGGGCGTTGCTCCCACCGCTTTGCGAAAGCGTTTCTCGAAGGCATCCAGGCTGAGGCAGAGGTCGCTGCTAAGCGCTCTCATGCGAACGAGGCCACAAGATTCTGAAATACGTCGAATGGCCTCACGAATGACAGGATCGTCCGAACGCTCCTTAATTCGGTCCAACAAAAATCTTTCTACAACGTCTATCTGCCGGGGCAATGCGTGTGCGGCAAGGACTTGCTCATGGAGCTCTCTTGCGCCGAACTGATCAATGTCATCGAGCGCAAGAGTTTGATTAAAGAACAGATGAAGCGGTTCGCGAAATAAGTGCGATGCGCCCACTGCAGAAAGCTGAACAACGAGCGTCGATGCACCGTTACCATACTCAATCTCGCGCATGGAACTTCGCAGTCCGGACACCGTGCACTCCGGTAGTGCGCTTAAACGCGCACTGTCGCGATGCCTCACGTCGCCGCGCAGACGAAACGCCAGCGCCATATACGTATCCGGCAATAATTGATTCACTACACCCCCATCGCTTTCAATAAGCTTGTAACCCAGCACGAATTCGCGCAATGCAGCAGATGGTTTGCGATCAGTTACTTTCATCCTTATCCTGTATATCGTACTGAACGTCGATTGCATTAATAAGATTCCGAGCACAAAAAAACCAGGGCGACAACCCTGGCCGTTGCACACCCGCTACCAACTTCAACGCACGTCCGCATCCGATCAAGTTGATGGCTGCCTCGACTTTGAACGAGCCCCTACCTTACCACCATAATTGCCATACCATCATGGACCTTGGCGCCAACATTCTGCAGAATGGTTCCTACGGTTTCCGGGTTCGCCGCCATGGCCTGATTAAAACGCCTGGCACCTTGTACCATGTCATCGTCAGACTTGGGATCAAGCACCTTTCCCTCCCGGATCACGTTGTCGGCAATGATTAATGTACCTGGGCGCGAGAGTTTGATGGCCCATTCGTAGTATTCCTTATATGGCGGTTTATCGGCGTCAATGAAGATAAGGTCGAAGGGGCCGGCATTATCTTTTTCAAGTTGGGGCAGCGAATCGATGGCCTTGCCTACGCGCACTTCGACGCGATCCGAAAGGTCCGCACGCGAGATGTTTTTGCGCGCTACTTCAGCATGCTTCGGATCAAACTCCAGTGAAATGAGTTTACCGTTGGAGGGCAGTGCTCTTGCCATCCAGATGGTACTATACCCCGCCAGCGTTCCAATTTCAAGAATTCTCTTCGCTCCCACTGCCAGCGCCATGACCTGCAAAAACTTCCCTTGATTCGCAGACACGGCAATCGGCGGAATTCCATGTTCCTCAACAGAATGTGCGGCTGCTTTCAGCACGTCATCTTCCTTTCCAACGAGGTCCCGGATGTAATCATCCACTTGTCCAAACAGATCATTCATATCAGTAGCCTTTAATTGTTACCTGCCCAGATGAACGCAGTAGTCAAATATAACGGAATAGGCCTGATATCTTCAATTCACCACGTGCACAGAATGCAGGGCGGTATTGGCATTGATCACGGGCACATACATCAGCGAAACCTGCGCAGGGTTAACGTGGAACCTGCCTGTAAAACGGGGAAGCAATTCCACTTCGAATCGATATTCGCCGGCACCCATGTGTTCAAAGTAGATATTGATGCGATCCTTGTAATATTCGCGATGGGTCTCGCTCGGATATGTCTTTTGCCTGTCTTCGGTATAGCTACACGCGGCAGGTACAGGCACCTCAATCATCACATATTCTGCCTGTGCATTCTTCTTAACCGTTACATCCACGACCATCTTTACAACCTTTCCAGCCTTGAGTACCTGGCTTCCGTTGCCTAGAGCCGTAGCGATCCGAAATCCATCGCCGCCCTCAGCGGCTTGTGTGACGCGCCGTGTGGTGTACTGCATGAGGTATGCAGGCAGTCCGCGCTCCTTGCTTAAGTTGAGTTGTTCGTGTGGCTGCAACGTGATCTTGAAGGGCAGTTTTTCAATGGTACCGTTGAATTTGCCATCGGCGAGAATGCTATAGGGATGCTTGCGGGATGCCCCCATGGAAAGTAAGTCCGGCATTACGCTCAGTAAAAGATTTGCGCCCTGATAAGTATTCCACTGTCCATTGCTCCGCCGGGAAACGAAGTACAGTTGCATGGGCAACAGCAGATGCTGTAACGCCGTATCGCGTCGGGCGATACGGTAGGCGACTGCATTCGCGGCGAGTTCATCACGATACCAGTCAAACGGTTCCTTATGGGCCGAAAAATAAACCTCTCCCCGGATGCCTTCCTGCCGATAGCGCAGCAGCGAATCCCGATGAAAGGGTATACCGGAGAGTTGTCGTATTTCCATGAGGAGCAGCCTTTCGCGCAGCAGCACGCTACCCGGATAATGATTCACGGCCGACAAGTATCGCTCCCGTTGCAGCAACAGCGAGTCGAGGCCGGTCACGTACGCGCGATATTTCAAGGGGACCTTCCATTCGGCAAGTGCCTGTAACAAATCAGCATCATGATAGCTGAACGATTCGAGCATATCAAATTTATAAGTGGCCTTGGAAGCAATATTTTTAATATTGAGATCTACTTCATAGCCCGCATCTTGTGCAACCTTCAGGGCTCGCAGAATGTGCGCTGAGATCCAATAACTCGTATTCGGCGACACGTCCCACCATGACCAGAGAAATTCGGAGTTCTGATTTTTCAACAGCCGCCGAATAATCGTCTTTACGTCATCATCGTAATGAAACACTTTCTCCTCATACTGCATGGCATTTTTATAGGCAATGAGCCCCAGGAGCTTGGAGGCCAGTTGTTCGTTGCAGGCGTACCGGTAGTCGATGAGGTGGGTGGCTTCTGTTGTAAAAATATCCAACGTACTTCCCAGAAGCTCCACCGTCACTTGTTCACCTGCGTCGGCGGAGATGTGACGGTTGCCGTTAGCGAAGATAGACAACTGGCCGTCGGCACGAAGCGTTCCTTGTTCTATGACGGGAATGCTGCGGAGTTCTCCATCGCGGTAGCCATCGCTTCGGTTGAATTCATAGCTGGCGCTGACGCTGTCCATTCCAGGTGCCGTGAGTGGCAGGCTATTGTACAGGTGTTGATCAAATCGAACGAAGGAATCGATCGACACGCCGGGCGCACGCCATTTTATGGATCCTTCGACTGTTGTGCCTGTCGTATAGTTTGACAAGTTACCGTGCACGAAAGCCGAATCGCCATGCACGAGAAACCGCGGTACATCGAGTTGGGCCATGATCGGTTTATAAGATCGAATCGACTGTCGGATCATGCCAGTCTGCAATCGTCTGTTCATGGCGTAAACCACGGCATTCCATCGGGTGATGTCGTCAGGAAAGGTGATCGCAAACGTCGCGGTCCCTTTGCGATTGGTATATAGCTTTGGCTCCCAGAATGCCACATCCGTAAAATTCGATCGCATGCCGTTGAGGGTAAGCAGTTCCTCATACAAATGCTGTTCAGCTTCGCGCTGTTCCTGCCGGCTGTAATCTTCGGCTAAAGTCGCCTCGCTGACACTTTCAAATTGCACGCCGGCAACTCTTCCCATAAGCAGGGAAGTCGCCGATGAAGCCAGGTAGCTACGTTGCTCCATCCCGTATCCAGTCACGACCACTTCCTGAAGAGCTGTAACATCCACCTGCATTTGCACGGCAACTATTGAACCGGCTCGCACGGCCACCTCGGCGGTCTTGTATCCGATGAAACTGGCCACAAGCGCTTCGTAACCAGTAAGCAGCTCCAGCGAGAAGTTGCCCGCGATATCGGTCACCGTTCCCAGGGTAGTTCCCTTGATAACAATATTGACGCCCGGCAAGGGCATTCCTTCATCGTCGTAAACAGTACCCGACACGTTGCCCCCATAGCCTCCCCGTAACTTGCGAGGTTGCCGTAGAGAAGTGATCCTGGGAATCGACTGCGGGAAACAGTTTCCGGCTGCCTGCTGTCGCCAGGATGAGGTAGATGAGTCCGATGGCCGCCGCGTTGCGCCTCTGAAATCGATCCATATTTGCTGCCGCGTTCTAAACACGATGTTCTCCATCTTCAGATACCTGTCATCGTTGTAAAGTACAATCAGGTGCACCCGGCCCCGGGGTAACAGTCTCACGA
>DATHKA010000444.1:0-10269 GCA_035489615.1 Chryseolinea sp. | reverse complement strand
CTCGAACCAGCACACCGGTAAAGGCACTACCCCCTCAAAGTAGCGTGTCTACCAATTTCACCACCTGGGCATTTTGATAAAGACCCTCGTCTAGGGCTAAGGGCGACAAAAGTAACAACCTTTCGATACTAAACAAAGGAATTACAGAAATCGCGTGCACCACAGGCCGAGGAACACCGCAAGTATTCCCGACACTACGCTTGCAATAATATACAACGCTGCCGTGCTTAGCAACCGATCGGCTAACAGGCTATGATTTTCCAGAGCAAACGCAGAAAATGTCGTGAAGCCCCCACAGAATCCGACCGCCAGGAATGCCCGCCACGCTTCGCTCCCATTTGACTGACGTCCCACGACTCCCACTATTAAACCCAGCAGGAAACAACCCACCACGTTGACCGTAAACGTCCCAAACGGAAACGCCTGATTGATACGGTTATCCAAGGTCTTCACCGTTACGTAGCGGGCAATACTGCCCAAAAAACCGCCAACACCTACCAACAGGATTCGGGTTAGATCCATAAATGAGTGCCAATTCGTGAGAGATACGACGCAAATGTACACCCGCAACTACCTTTGGCCCTCTTGCCACTCACCAAATTTCCCTGATATTGCAGAAACTTGAATTCTATGCGCTATCGGATTGCCGAAATAGACGACTTACACCGCATCACTAATCTATACAAGGCCGTCTCCCGCGTGGAAGGCGGAATCGCCCGGCTCGAAAGAGAAGTGACAGAGGAATACGTTCAACATTTTATCACTGAGAGCCTGACCACCGGGCTGATCATCGTGGCGGAACATCCCGAAAATCCGAATGAACTCATTGCCGAAATTCACGGGTATAAGTCAGGACCTTTTGTCTTTGATCATGTCCTGGGCGATGTCACACTCGCCGTCCACCCGGAGCATCAGGGTCAGAAGATAGGCCGCACGATCCTTACTATCTTCCTCGAGGAGATTGCAAACAACCGAACCGATATCGGCAAAGTCGAATTGGTTACGCGGGAAGGCAACGAAAGGG
The DNA here is from genome assembly GCA_035489615.1 of Chryseolinea sp. Taxonomy (GTDB): domain Bacteria; phylum Bacteroidota; class Bacteroidia; order Cytophagales; family Cyclobacteriaceae; genus Chryseolinea. The sequence continues at coordinate 9,245 of DATHKA010000444.1, read as the reverse complement.
CTCTCAACTTGTATCAATCGCTGGGCTTTCGTATAGAGGGCCGCCTCGAAATGCGCATCCGCACACCAGAACGAACCTACGAGGCCGACATCCCTATGGGCTGGCAAAATCCCAACTTTGAGTTCGACTTCTGATCATCCGCGCCTTCTCAATTTTAATTTGCCTTCCTCTTTAATCGACTCACTTCCTCCTGCAACTGTATAATAGTATGCGCCATGTTATCCGTAACCGGCACGGGAGCAATTTGCGCCTCTGGAAACTGGTTCGAGAAAAACGCCTTGGCCGACCATATTTCTAGCACATCACTTGCATCCACGGTGTATGGCGCGTACTGACGATTATCTGAAACCAGCAGAAGCTTCCCTTTATCGTCCGAAAGATCGAAGACTCTTTTAAATACAATACCGTCCTGGCGCGTGACGAGCAGATAGAGTTTGCCATTCTTAATGCCGTCAATACCTTCCAGATATTCACCAAAAATTATGCTTCCGGGTTGGACCGGCAGCATGGAATCTCCCTGGATTTCGAACGCGCGATACGTTTTGTTCCGGGGTAACACCGGAAGGCTAATCTTGGGCAGATCTTTTACGAACTCCACGTCCTGAAATCCCGAGAGATAGCCGGCCGAAGCCTTTTGCGTGACGAGCTCCACATTTTCCCGGTTCTGACTGTCGACCGTAATGGCCAACACTTCTCTGGCCCGACCGATAAGCGCACGCTTTTTATCCTTTTCGGTTGTTTTGCTGAGGTCCTGACGAACCAGATCGTCGAGGTTGACATTAAAAATCTTTGACAAATCCAGAAGCGATGCCAGCGGCGGCGTGGCACGTTCCTCTTCGTACGCACCGATGGCCGCTTGTTTGAGCCCCAGCTTCTCGGCGAGTTGCTTTTGCGTGAGCCCTTGCTGGCCCCGCAGATACTTAAGATTCTTGTTAATCATTGCCATAGGGTAAAGATAGTCATGAGTATTTGGTCATGAGTATTTAGTCGCGGCATACGCCAGGTAACAGTTCATTATGTATTGCGGCGGTGAAGACCTAGGACCGCTTTTCATTAGCCAAGATCCATACAGATTAGCTGACATGTGAGGCTGGATCACCGCTCAATCGCTTAAAAAACAACAAATTATTTCAACTACCTCTTGGACCACCCTTCCCAAAAACGGGAAAGGTGGAAAGTGTTGCTATGGCAAAACAACGAGGTAAAACTAAGAAAAATAGTTTATTAGACAAATTGAAATACTAATTATTTTAGTTTATTTGGTGGCATGGAACGGAACATCATCCATATGGACCTCGACGCGTTCTTTGTCGCCGTGGAACGCCGCAACAACCCCAGGTTGATTGGTGTGCCTCTTATTATTGGCGGAAGCAGCCGTCGTGGCGTGGTCGCGGCCTGCAGCTATGAGACGCGACAGTTCGGTGTTCATTCGGCGATGCCCATGTACCTGGCATTGCAACTCTGTCCCGATGCAAAAGTGATCTCGGGCGACGTGGAATCCTATAGCAAATGCTCGCACGAGGTAACGGAAATAATTTCTGACGCGGCTCCGCTATTCGAGAAGTCTTCCATCGATGAGTTTTACATTGATGCGAGCGGCATGGATCGCTTCGTTGGCGCGTTCAAATGGGCGGTAGAACTTCGGCACAAAATTATCAAGACGTCCGGCCTGCCAATCTCGCTCGGCATGTCCGTCAACAAGCTCGTATCCAAAGTTGCCACGGGCGAATTTAAACCCGATGCAGAGGAATTGATACCTGCCGGATCTGAGCGCGATTTCCTGGGCCCGCTATCGGTAGAAAAAATTCCCATGATCGGAAAGCAAACCTCCTCCTTTCTATATGATATGGGCGTGCGACGCGTCGAGACCCTCCGTGAGATGCCCATTCAATTCCTGACGAGTGCGTTTGGGAAAAATGGCACCAGTATTTGGAAGAAGGCGCACGGCATCGATGAATCTCCCGTTGTCGCGCACTCAGAGCAAAAGTCTATTTCAACAGAATGCACGTTCGATGCCGATACGACCGATGTAAAGAAACTCAACTCCATTCTGGTCGCAATGGTCGAGAAGATCGCGTTTCAACTCCGGGATCAGCGTAAGCTTACGTCGTGTGTAACGGTCAAAATCCGCTACTCAAACTTTGATACGGAAACGAAGCAGGTTCACATACCCTACACATCGTCCGATCACACGCTACTTCACACGGTCTCCGAACTGTTCCGGAAACTGTACAGTCGTCGCATGCTTATCCGGCTGGTGGGTGTTCGGCTGAGCGGTCTCGTTCACGGCAACCATCAGATCAATCTGTTCGATGATACAACGGAGTCAATTCAGCTGTATGAAGCCATCGATCGGATCAAACACCGGCACGGTGTTGAAAAGGTGGTTCGTGCTACGACCCTTGGCGTGAACCGACGCATAAGAATGGAGATGAATATGTTTAAAGGTAACCTGCGATAAACCCCAAAGATATGACCATGGAATCTCTCAAAATCAAAATGTCGATCGAGGAGCTCGCCTTCGTGATCTCCCCTCCCGGCCACATCAAAAGCGACGTCTCGGTATTAAAGGACGACGTACATTTCCTCATCGGACGTCCGTTCGAAGATATGTACACGAAAGCACACGTCGCGCTTTTCAAATTCAACGAGAAAGCGTATTTCGACGATATCACGCGGCACGTAGCGGACGTTGCCACGCAATTCGAAGCGTTTAATGTATTCTTAAAAGACCTCGGAGTTTTATACACCGGCGCGAACCGGATGATTGTGATGAACCTTCTCAACAAATATCCTGTGCGGGAAATATTTGAGAAGCTCGTCCGCAAGAACGACCGATATGTACCGTACATCAGTATTGCCTCGCAACTCACACCGTCGGATCTCCTGAAAGCGTGGCCGTATATGAAGGACTTTACGTACAGTCAGCACTTCACCTGCGATCACATCTCTGTCTTTGCCAGGGTAGCAAAACAGTGGACGCTGTATAAGGAAATACCTTTTGGCACTAACTGATGGGCTAGGCTACGGGAAGTAAGCCGGGCCGTCGGATTCGGCGAACATAAGGCTTTCGGCAAGGCGCATTTCGGTGCGGACATGCCGGAGCTCGTTAGAGCCTTTATGCCATTGACGAAATTGTAATGAACTGTTGTTTTATGTTAAACTATTTAAACCGTTGTACTTATGTCACCCTTACAAATCCTCCAGGAAAAATTCGGCCACCGGTCGTTCAGACTTGAACAGGAACGCGTTATCAACGCCATACTCGCGAAGCGCGACACGTTCGTTCTCATGCCCACGGCAGGCGGAAAATCGCTCTGTTACCAGGTGCCTGCCCTCATCTTCGAGGGATTGACCGTGGTTATCTCGCCGCTTATCGCGTTAATGAAAGACCAGGTGGATGCGCTCGTCGCCAATGGCGTTCCGGCGGCCTACATCAATTCGTCTCAGCCCAGGCATGAACAGGAGCGCATCCTCGAACGCATCCAACGACAGTCGCTGAAGCTGTTGTATCTCGCACCTGAGAGCATCTATCTGCGACGATTGGCAAGCATGAAGGTAACCCTCATCGCGATCGATGAAGCCCATTGCATTTCGCAATGGGGTCACGACTTTCGCCCGGAGTACCGGATGCTCTCCGACCTTAAGACAACGATGCCTCACGTGCCGGTCGTAGCGCTGACGGCAACGGCCGACGAAATCACGCAGCAGGACGTTATTGAGCGCCTGGCCCTCCGCGAACCGGAGATTTTCATATCCAGCTTCAACCGTACGAACATCCGCTACCTGGTCGAGCCAAAGAAAAACAGTTACCAGCGAATCGTAGATTTTTTGGGTAGGCACCGCGATAGCTCCGGCATCATCTACTGTTTGTCGCGTGCCGCAACGGAGTCCCTTGCGGCGCACTTGCGGGAAAATGGCTTTCACGCGTTGCCTTATCATGCCGGTATGGATAAGGCCATGCGCTCTCGTAATCAGGAGAAATTTCTCAACGACGAGGTGCGTATCATAGTCGCCACGGTTGCGTTCGGAATGGGAATCGACAAACCCAATGTGCGCTTCGTCGTGCACATGGACCTTCCCAAGAATATCGAAAGTTACTATCAGGAAACCGGACGGGCAGGTCGCGATGGTTTGCCCAGCGAGGCGCTCCTGTTGTTCAGCTTTGCCGACGTGATCAAATTGAGAAAGCTCGTGGAGATCGAAGGCAATGCCGTAATATCGGATGTTTTCGTGCAAAAGCTTCAGCAAATGGCGGCCTATGGTGCGTTGCACTCCTGTCGCAGGAAATATATGCTCAATTATTTTGGCGAAACAGCATCCGATCACTGCGGAAATTGTGACGTCTGCCTGAGTCAGCCCGAGCGAACGGAAGGAACGGAGCTCGCGCAGAAAGCACTCACGGCCATAGCCCGATTAGACCAACGTTTTGGGTCCGGCTATGTCGTGGACTTCCTGCGCGGCTCGAAGGCCGGAAGGATCAGGCCGTATCACCGGACACTTACAACGTATGGTGTAGGCGCCTCCATCCCTAAGGATGCGTGGCACGCGATTATCAACGACCTGATTGTCCAAGGTTACATCGAACAATCAACGGGCGAATATCCTACGCTCAAACTCACTCGCAGAAGTATGCCGGTGTTGAAAGGAAAAGAGAAAGTCATGATCGTACCATGTACCTGAATACACACAGCGCATACAGCTTTAAATACGGAACGATGCAGGTGAAAGACCTCTTCGATGAGGCGCGGCGTTGTGGTGTCCGGAAATTGATCCTGACAGACATCAACAACACCGCCGCCTACATCGAAATGCTCCGGTACTGCGACGAGCAACGACGTGTGAACGGCCCTTTGAACCGCTACGGCGAAGAGGGTTACGACCTGGAGCTTGCCGTGGGGATCGAATTCAGAAAAGACAACGAGTTGCTATACGTCCTTATCGCCCGGAACAACCGGGGCTTTGAGCGGATCAATCGATTTCTTTCGTTTCACAACCTCAACGATCGAATACTGCCGATGCTCGCCCCGGATATTGAAGACGCATTTGTGGTCTACCCCTTCAGGAAGGTTTCACCGGAGCGCTTGCGACCGAACGAATTCATCGGTGTGCGTGTCAGCGACCTTGCGCAGCTGGTGTTTCACGAACCTTACCACGATTGCCCGGAAAAGTTTGTCGGCTGGCAGCCCGTAACGTTTGCCTCGAAGGCTGATTTTAACACGCACCGCTTGCTCCGCGCCATTCACTACAATACATTGTTGAGTAAGCTCCGGCCCGATGAGACGGCGCGCGCCGACGAAACTATGATTCCCGTCACGGCGCTGAAGCAACGATTCGCGCAATTTCCCGGACTGATAGCGAATTCGGAACGCATCTTGAATGAATCGTCAATTCATTTCGATCTCGGCACGGACAAGAATCTCAAGTGTTTTGGGCAATCGGCGTCCGACGATTGGATCAAGCTGCAAGAGCTCACCTGGAGCGGCTTCGCCAAAAGATATGAGGCCCGGACCCCCGAACTGGACGAACGCATTGCGCGCGAACTGCGCGTGATCCGGTCAAAGGGATTTTGCGCGTATTACCTCATTGCGCATGACCTGATATTGTTCGCCAATAAAAAAGGCTTCCCCTTTGTAGGACGCGGCAGCGGGGCAAACAGTGTGGTGGCCTACTGCCTGCAGATCACCAACGTAGACCCGATTGAACTCGACCTGTTCTTTGAACGGTTTCTCAACGAAGAGCGATCATCGCCACCTGACTTTGATATCGATTTTTCGTGGGACAACCGCGACGAGATATACGACTACATTTTTAGTCGCTACCCCAAAGATCAGGTCTGCCTGCTGGCCACGCACGTTACCTATCAGCGTCGTTCGATAATCCGGGAGTTGGGTAAAGTGTTTGGGCTTCCCCGCGAGGAAATTGACGCATTGGTGGAAAATCCTTCGATGCACGGTGAGCGCGACGACATCACCCGGCTCATCATGCAGTACGCCGAGCGAATCAAAGATCTGCCTTCGAACCTCTCGATCCATGCTGGCGGAGTGTTAATCACTGACCAGCCGATCTACGCTTACACGGCTCTTGAGATGCCGCCCAAGGGATATCCTGTATCGCAATTTGAAATGCACAATGCGGAAGACATGGGCATATTCAAATTCGATATTTTGAGCCAGCGAGGGCTGGGACACCTTAAAGATGCCGTGGCGAACGTCCGGCGCAATCGCGGAATCGACGTGGATCTGAGCCAGTTCGGCAAGTTTAAAGACGATGCGCGGGTAAAAAGTCTGTTGCGTGAAAGTCGTGCTGCGGGTTGTTTCTATGTTGAATCTCCTGCCATGCGGATGCTGTTGGCGAAGCTGCGCTGCGACGACTATATCACGTTAGTGGCGGCAAGCTCGATCATACGGCCCGGTGTAGCGCGCTCAGGAATGATGCGCGCCTACATTGAGCGCTTCCATGCCGTACAGAGGGGCGATGCCTACACGACCATCCACCCGCGCATGGACGAACTGCTGAAGGAAACGTTTGGCATCATGGTGTACCAGGAGGACGTAATCAAGGTAGCGAACCAGTTTGCCGGGCTCTCTCTTTCGGAGGCGGACGTGCTACGCAAGGGAATGTCCGGCAAATACCGATCGCGCCAGGAGTTCCTGCGCGTGCGTGAACGATTCTTTGCTTCGTGCCGTGCCCGGGGATATAGCGAACAGGTGACCGAACGGGTGTGGTTTGAGATCGAAAGCTTTTCGGGCTATTCGTTCGCAAAGGGTCATTCCGCCAGCTACGCGGTCGAGAGTTATCAGAGTTTATATCTGAAGGCACATTACCCTTTGGAATTCATGGTGGGAGTGGTGAATAATTTCGGCGGTTTCTATCGCACGGAATTCTATTTCCATGAAGCGCGAATGCTCGGCGGTCGGATTCAGGCTCCATGCGTGAACAACAGTGAGCACCTCACGACCATAACGGGTGATGATATTTACATCGGCTTCATTCATTTGAAGAGCCTGGAGGCAAGAATTGCGCGTGAAATCGCCACCGAACGTGCTTGCGGGGGGCCATATATTGATATGGAGAATTTCCTTCAGCGTATAGCGATGGGGTTAGAACAGATTCGTCTGCTTATCCGCATGGGATCATTTCGCTTCACTGGCAAAAGCAAGCAACGATTGCTGTGGGAGGCGATGCTGTATTTTGGCAAGGGTCGGCACAAACCTCAGCCAGCTATGAAACTATTCGACACCGAGCCAAAATCGTATCCCTTGCCATCACTTGAACGGCACGCGCTGGAGGATGCATTTGATGAAATAGAATTGTTGGGATTTCCATTAGGCGATCCGTTCCTGCTGCTCAACACACCGGAACGCGGTGACACGGGTGCGCGCGAGCTCATCAATAAAGTTAGCCGTCACGTTCATATCGTGGGATATCTCGTTGCCACGAAGGACACAAGCACGACGAAGGGGGAAGCCATGCAGTTTGGCACTTTTAATGATAGGCACGGTGACGTGTTCGACACGGTACATTTCCCTGACGTTACGAGAATGTATCCGTTTCGCGGACGAGGCTTCTATGGGATGTGGGGGAAAGTAACGGAAGACTTTGGCGTACCGGTGATTGAGGTCGACCGGATGGAAAAACTTCCCCTCGTAAACAAACGCGCTGAAGAATTTCTGCGGGAGTCGGTCTACGAGGAGAAGTCAAAACAATAGTTACTTCACTAACGGTACGCGGCCGATGGTGCCGTCAAACACCACCTCCTCAGACGTCTGAAGCTTAGTCGCCGTGGCCAGCTTGTTCTCTTCGGTCCGAGGTTGGATCGAAACCTTGCTGTCCACCAGACTCAGGACTTTACCATTAAACGTTGCAGACAAGAGTTGATTCTCGCCCGCATTACCTGGAAAAACATAATCGTTACCAGGCGACTTCTTAACAATGCGTAACTCCAATGCGTCGCCACTCTCGAAAGTGTAAGACAACGCAAAGACGTCATCGCCCGCGGAACGGAGGTTTGCCATCTTCACAACGTAGCTGGTCTTTGTCTCAGCTCTGTACTGATCCACCGACCCCATTGCAAATCCAGATGTACTCTCGCTTGAGAAGTCAATCCCCCATTGAGGAGACTGATTCTCCTCCGTGCCGCTGCATGCTCCCAGAATTACTGAAAGACTTACCAAAAGCAATAGTGTTGTTTTCATACTCGTTCGCGTTTTGTATGGATAGCAAATAGCGAAAGTTGGCGTTCAAGTGGGGTGGCTCTCTCGACCAACGTGAGTTACGATCGACGATAATACATGTAAGAAACGCGTATGATGTAACCGGAAAAACAAAAAAAATTTGCGTCGCTGATTTCGCGGAAAACGTCGCCGGACGGCAGTTTCAAGGGGTGAAATTGTTCAAAATTGCCGGTTACCTGCCTTTGGCTTTGCGTATGGGTTTACCCGGGTTTACATATCAACCTCAGGACTCAGAAACACATATTTTGCGTAGAACAGCATCAGATGAGCTGGAACAGATGGCCGGTCTGTCTGGCGACTTACAAATCCGAACGCGTCAGTTTCAGATAGCTGAAATAATTGAACAACACCATCCAGCAGGTGGCGATCAACACCGACACGGGATCGACATAATCCTGAATCGGTTGAAACGCATAGCGATAGAAAGGAATGGGCACCAATGCGCTGATCGATTCCATCGGAAAGAAAGGAATCAACCCCGGCACGTAGTCATCGATATTCGCTTTGATAATGGCCTCCAGCATGTATGACAGCAGCAAGAGAATGATCGTGAGACCGGAGCGCTGAACAAGGATTCCTAACATCAACGCATACGACAGGAACGAAAACAGTTCCAGGAAGTAAACAGGATAAAACTCCAGATCCGTGAACACATACTTCCAATTTATCTCGGGCGTATAGATAAAGCCGGTGGCCGTGGCAATAAAGAAGATCAACACAACACTTGCGGCACTCAGCACAAGGTTCATCAATATTTTCGACAACAGAAATTCCCAACGACTCAATCCATCAATCACGTTCTGACGAATCGTTCGATAGGTGTATTCATTTGTAATAGAGATCACGACCATGATGCCCAGCAACACTTTGAAGAATCCGCTCCACCACACGAGATTCAACCAAACGTCGGGAAAATGATATAGAGGAATGCGGCCGGTGTTCAGATCCGATCCAAACTTTCCGATGGTGTTGGCCAGCCATTTCAGGAACTCCATGCCTGTGGCCGTC
>DATHKA010000443.1:0-6940 GCA_035489615.1 Chryseolinea sp. | reverse complement strand
AGAAAAGTCCAGGTAGGGGACCGCCGCTTTTGCCACGGGGGGAACGTATTTCAGCTTTGGATCCTGCGCATAGACGAAATAGTTGTCGCTGATCAACCGGTTTTCAACGTCCGTGCTTTCGCGCATATTGTCGAGCAGTGTCGTCCCTTCATTTACGTAGCCATCGAGCGTGGTATAGAAAGCCTTGAAGTCGAAGGGAAGGATTTTCGCATTAACGAGACGCAAGGTCGCGCGACCGGCGGTTTTGGCAAGGGCAACGCCGTAGTCGAATCCCGGGTCTTTGAATCTTACGTAATGATCATAAGAGTCGTAGATGGAATGGTATTCACCACCATCGTCTTCACCCCCAAAGCCAATGTTAAGGGAGGGAATACCAAGGTGTTGAAAGAAAGGGCTATAGTCAGAGCCGGAGCCCAGGGCGTCAATAGACATGGACTGCTTGTCCAGCACCTTCTTCCTGGCGGAAGTTGTTCCAGCCTGTATGGCGTGGGCCGCTTTTGCCCGTTCCTGAACGGAGACTTTAGTTTGGGGATCCATCACGTCGCGGGCAATTTCACTTACCAGGGGCTCGAGGGTATGCGATCCGCCGGCATAGAGAAATCCGCGGCCGTTTCCGTCTGAATTAATATAGGCCACGACTTTTTGCTGAAGCTCTTGCGCGTGGTGCTCTACCCACTCCGTTGAACCGATCAAAGCCGGTTCCTCGCCGTCCCATGCACAATACACCATGGTACGCTTTGGTTTCCATCCCGTCTTTACCAATTCGCTCACGGCTCTTGCTTCTTCCATCAGGGCCACCACCCCGCTGATCGGATCAGCCGCTCCGTTCACCCAGGCATCGTGGTGATTACCACGCATGACCCACTCGTCCGGCAATTCACTCCCTTTCATTTTGGCTATTACGTTCAGGCAATCCACCAGCTTCCAATCGAACTCCAGTTTGAGGTGAACCTTGGCCGGCCCAGGCCCAACGTGATAGGTGAGGGGGAGCGCGCCGCGCCACCCACTCGGCGCAACGGGACCGCCAAGCGCACGTAAAAGCGGCTCGGCGTCGGCGTAGGAGATCGGCTGGACGGGAATCTTCAACAGGTTTTCGGCATCTTTCCGATCTATTCGTTTGGCATCCGCCGTTGCGCCGACACCGGGCGTGATGGGATCCCCGGGCCTGACGGGAAGGTCCATCACGGCACCGCGCTGTGCTCCTGCCTTGCTTCGATAAGGTCCTGCCGGATAGACTTCGCCTTGAAAGTAGCCCTCCTCTTTAGGGTCAGAGTAGATAAGGCATCCGATGGCCCCGTGCTCTTGAGCTACCTTTGGCTTGATACCGCGCCACGATCCACCATACTTGGCGATCACAATTTTTCCCTTGACATCAATTCCCAGCCTTTCCAATTGTTCGTAGTCGGCGGGTACTCCATAGTTCACAAACACTAGCTCGCCGGTTACGTCACCATCGGCCGACCAGGCATTGTAGGTCGGCAACTGTTCCTTGATTTGTCCACTCGTGGCATCTTCTTTTAGCGCAGGTTCGGCAAGCGTAGCTTTAAACTTCGTAGGCGCGAGCAATTCCAGCACCCGGATTTTCGGCGTGGGGAACAAAACTTTATAAGTTTCGATCTCGGCTTCATAACCCCACGATGTGAACAGGTCGCGAATATACTCAGCATCGTGCTTCCCATAGGGGGAACCGAGATGATGAGGCCTGGCCGTGAGATGTTTCATCCATTGATCAAGATTCGAGGTCTTTAACTGCGCATCAAATTGCTCTTCGAGCTTGAGCTCAGCATTGGCTGCTTCCGGACTATATCCGAAAATAGATTTGTTCTGGGACCAAAGGGCGGTGGACAGGATGAGACACAAAGCGGTCAGCAAAGACTTTCTCATAGGTCAGGTTTGTTTGGCCTATAAGATAAAGAAAGGGATAGTGATCGCAGAGAAAAATTTACGCGAGTGGCCCCGCTACCGGGTGCCTTTTGCCAGGGGACTTGGAACGTAAACCACATCGTCTTCGACATAGGGCAGGCGCAACGGGACCACATCGATGCGCTCCAGTAACATGGCCGACGGACAAATGATTGACGTCAGCGAGCCTTCACCAGCCGGAACGTTGTAAGCTTGCTGGACCGACGATGCTCCGTAGATCTTTCGCAAATCCTTAAACGATAACCTGCGAACCTGTGCAGGACGGAGAAGCGTTTCCGCTCCCGATTCGAGATCGACTCTCCATACCTCTGCCATATTACCCCGTACATCGCCACTCTCGCGAACAACTATCGCATAAGGGAGTCCCTCTGCCTTGGCCAACGCAATAAGCGTCTGCTTCAACGCCGCCTCCGGAGTGCCCTTCGCTGTGGACACCTCGACGACAGCGGCGCCCCCAGCGTGACCGTTGGCCACCTGTCCATCGCGCGTCAGCGACCGGTCATTCAGTTGGTTCTTAAGTATGCCTTTTTCAACCAGTATCAACTCATCGGCCGGTACAACGCCTTCTTCGTCTACGTCGTAAGCGCCCAGCAATGAGACGTTGCCAAATTTGCGCAGCTTGGGTTTTGCCGTCACGGTGAGGCTATTATCAATGATCGATTTGCCGATACGTGAGTCGAATAGCGCGTTGTTCTCCGGACGCTGGTCCGTTGAACTGGCAATGTCGTTCGATGCAACGAGCGTTTCGCGATAGGAGAATAAGGTCGAAGACAGCGCACTGGCAACGGCCGAACCCATGAACAGGACCGGGCCCGAATATTCCTCTTCGAGGCTAGGGCTCTTGGCCACAGATTGTAATTTGCTGGCCATTTCTTTGGCGGTTGTGATCATGGTCTCAAGCTTGGGAAAATCGCCTGGCAACTCTGCATAGTGAACGATGCTTTCGGTGATGGGTTCACCGTGAGCGGTCTTGAACTCGGCGCGGCATTGCAGCATCGCCAGCCGATAGGGTCGCACCACAACGGTACCTTCACTGTTGATGAAGTAGTCGCGGCCAATCAGTACATTGACCATCACATCCGATGACTCCATCCCTGGAAATTCCTTAAAGACGGCTGAAAGCTTTCTGCAATACGCTACCAGATCCGATTTCGGAATATTGTATTCTTCCCAGGGTGCAATTTTCTTTATTACCGGCACTTTGGCGAACGTTCGGTGCGGCAGCCCCTCTATTTTTTTCTGTTGCTCCTTCAGCGTCTGCTGATGCTTGCGATACTTCTGCGCGGCGCCGCGGTAAATGGCATCTGTGGTCGTCCAGTACGCCCGCCTGATGCCTGCATAGTCATCATCCGACGGCAACTGGATCTCGACGCCCGACGATTCACTCTGGGTGTCGTTGTCGAGGCTTTCGTCGTTAAATGAGTAGTCCCCCACCAGCACGCGCAAAGACTTTCCGCGGTTGTTAGACTCTTCCGATTGAACGATGGCTCCCAACGTGGCATAAACGCTATAACTCTTTACATCAGTGAGTCCATAACTGATAAAGAAGGGCTTGTCATATCCCGTCTCCCGTATTTCCATGCTTCTCTTCAGTTCATCCTGCATCGCACTGAGAATTGTTTCGTCGCGCTGTGCGAACAACGTCGAAGACACCAGGCAACTACCCAGGATGAGTGCACGTTCAAAAATATCTGCGTAACGCTTCATGGCAATCAATGGTCGGTGGTAGATGGCCGCTCGAGCAGCAACTGTGATTCGTATTGGCGAGGCTTCTTTTGCGTTTCGATTCTTCGCACATACAAGGAGGGAGCGCTGGCACTTACGGGGACGCTGCCGGACTCGGCGCCACAGAATCCGATGAATACGTCGCGGTCGTTGGCGGCCGCTTGAATTTCAGCAAACATGGCGAGTGGCGTACCTATGAGATCAACGCCACGCACCAGTTCGTCGGGCCGGCCGTCGGCATAAATGCGATAAACGAGCGTAGGGAAGATATTGAAAGCATTGGGATTGTACCGGTCGGTTACGGTAAAACCACCCACGACTTCCTTGAACAGGTAGCCATACCGTTTGCCCTGTCGTTTGCATTCCTTGAGCAACATCTTTCGGAGGTCTTCCATGCTAGCTGCTTTGGAGGACTCAACAATCAGATTCGACTGGCGCGATACGGGCGAATTTCCGATCGCGGCCCTGGCATGGCCATTCGAATGAGGCACCTCTTCCAGCGGGGTGCGCGACATAAGGAATGTTTTCAGGACACCTTTGTCCACGACGACAACCGCGCGACTTTTAACCCCCTCATCATCGAACTGATAGGCGCCATTTACCGGTTGACCCTTCACCATGTTGACCGTGGGATCGAACGTCACGGTGAGTGACTTCGGAAGTACCGGCTCGTTAATACGGGACTTGAAAGTCTGCCCGTCATATTCATTCTTCAGACGATGACCCTCGATCCGATGTCCAAAAATTTCATGAAAGAACACACCCGCCGCCGGAGCCAGCAGTATGGCCGGGCCGCTGTAGGGTTCGGCCAGCGGTGCGCTGCGCAGTTCATTTAGCAGCTTCACCATGTTGTCTACGTCGGCAAAGACCTTGTCGTCGGCCGGCAAGTCGGCGGGAACGGGTGCATAGTAGGAGAGATGCAGGGGTACGAGATCGCCGTCGGCGGCCCTTACGGTGCCGGCAATGTTCACGTAGCACGACGTGGCATATTGTCTAACACGCGATCCCTCTGACGAAAGGAAGTATTTTTGTTCTGTTGAAAAGCGGAAGGCCACGTCGCCCGATACAATGTGCGAATTGCTGAGGAAGCGTGCCGCATACGATCGGATCTTTTGCTCCCAGTGGGCCTTATCATAGAGAGAACGAAGCGATGGGCCTGCCTTTTCATCATATACCTGAGCGGGCTCTTGCGAAAAATCAGCGATGCTGGTCTTTAGTGAATCGCTCGTAGCCCGACGGTTGCGCATGGCTTTATAGGCTTCCAGTGCGAGCTTGTATTCGTTGGTTGCGGATTGCCACAGGCCGGTGCGTATAGCATCGGAATTATTATCCAACGGCAATACCGTAGCGCCTGCTCCTCCGGCAAAGCCTCCAAACTCGCCATTTTCAATCGAGCCCGGATGTGTGTTGTCGAATTGATAGCTGCCTACGCGCACTTGCGTGGAAAGCACACGATTCCGATTGATGCTGGAGTGCACCAGGCTGCCAAACGACGCGCTGATGGTGGCATACTCTACATCGTTCACATAGTAATGCATGTAGTACGCCGGAGTCGATGCCTGGCTTAGCGCTTTGAATTCGCGATCCAGTTCCTCAGCAACAATCGACATGAGGGAATCCTGCTGCGCACTAGCGCCTTGAATGGTGCAAAGGCCCAACAGGGCACATCCGACACCGCGGGATAGAAGGGTAAAAAATGATAACCGCATTCAGTGTGTTAAAAATCCAGACAGCGAAACAACGGTAACATGCCTGGCGTAAATTCAATCGCGAAAAATATGCGAATTTGCGCGCACCGCAAAATGTACCCCGTCCAGTATCCCTAAAACGAGTCTACACGCGTAAGATTATCGGACGATCGTGAAGGATTTTCGAAGCAGTCCCTGCCTTTCACTTTTGCGGCAATGCGAAGGCTACGTAGCTGTCACCCTTCGGGGCGCCTAATTTGGTTCCCCCGCAGGCCATCACCACATACTGTCGGCCGTCAACGCTGTAGGTGCTCGGCGTGGCAAAGGCGGCGGCGGGCAGCGTGGTTTCCCACAGCAATTTACCCGAGTTCTGGCTGTACACTTTGAACTTACCATCTTTTGTTCCTGCGATGAACAGTAGTCCGGAAGCCGTTATTACCGGGCCGCCATAACTGTCGGAGCCGGTCTGTGGCATTCCTTTGCCTTCCCGTCCGGCGGTGTCTCCAAAGGGCACTTTCCAAAGATACTCGCCCGTATTGAGGTCGATGGCATTCAGCGTACCCCACGGTGGTCGCATGGGTGGATTTCCGTCGCTGTCGAGAAATTTGGTGTAGCCGGAAATGCGCCAGGACTTGGCTTTCTTGTCAGCCTTACCGGCCTCCTGCCTGTCGGCGCGTGCAGCTGCCTTGTCGTTGAACAGGAAGGCCACCAGCAATTTCTTATCCTCATCAGTGAATTTCCGGAATGCAGGCATCATACCTTTTCCGGTAGAGACGATCTGGGCGACGTGATCGCGTGTGAATCGTCTTGCGGGATCGATGAGCGAAGGGAAGCCGCTGGCTGCATTGCCCTTTCGTTCGCGGCCATGACACGACGCGCAATTGGCCATGTAAACGGCCTCCCCGGGATGCTTGTAGTCTTCCTCCTCATTTAGTGTATCGAGTGATATCAGCCATGCCATCTCGCTGCTGTTGATGTACATAATGCCATCAGGATCTACCGCGACGCCACCCCATTCAGCCCCTCCGTCGAGACCAGGATAGATGATCGTGCCCTTTCTCGATAGCGGTGTGAAAGGGCCCTCGTTCCTGCTTCGGGCAAGTGTGGCCACCAACTCATCGCGATTTGGTGCGTCAGGGTTGATGTCGTCGGCCGTAAGTGCCTGCCGCGCATAGGGCAGGGGTTTCGTTGGCCGCGGTTGCGTCTTGGCGGCAAGTTCGCCGGGTATGTCCGACGGAGGTGCCGGAACTTCTTCGATCGGAAACAAGGGCTCACCCGTTTCCCGATTGAATAAAAAAACATAGCCATGTTTTGTTACCTGGGCGACCGCATCAATCTTTAAACCACCGTGGGTAACGGTAAGCAAATTAGGCGGTGCGGGTGCATCCCGATCCAGTATGTCGTGATGGACAAATTGAAAATGCCAGATGCGTTCCCCGGTACGGGCATTGAGTGCCAGTAAAGTATTGGCGAACAGGTTGTCACCATGGCGATTTGCACCGTAAAAGTCGAAGGCTGCAGAGCCGGTAGGCACATAGACAATTCCGCGGGTACGATCCACCGCCATACCCGCCCAATTATTGGCCGCTCCCAGCGTGGTATCC
>DATHKA010000442.1:0-11108 GCA_035489615.1 Chryseolinea sp. | reverse complement strand
CGGACAAGGTCCGATCTTTGAAATATGTTTCGGCGGACGGCTTGTCACTGATTGGGAGAATTTCGCAAGCAACTCCCGCTGCAAGCCAAAAGAAGCGGGAGGCGTTTACGATTGGGCGGCTGGACTTCGCAAACATACAGGCAAAAATTATCGCGGGAAGAAACACGGTTTCATTCAATGCCCGGAATGTTCGTACCGATCAGTTGAAAATGGGGCAAGCATTCGCGTGGCCCAGACACGTGTCCGGTGAATTGACCGATGTATCGGTTCGCACAGCCAACAGCGACGCACACGTGGCACAGTTACTGGTCGACTATCCACGTCGTGTTACCGGCTCTGAGATCAAACTCTCGGGACCGAAGTACACGGTAACCGCTACCACGGGAGTGATTCGCCGGCCAGAACATCAACGACACTGGATGATCGAACGCCTGTCGCTCGGAAATGTGCGGCTCTCCTCCGAAGCGCGTACGCTAATAGCGGATAGCATCACCGTCGTATCGGCCCTTTTAGAACCCGGCAATCCACAGGCTGATCGTGTTGATATTTATAAGCCCAAGGCGTCATTGGGATCATCGCCGACAACGGCAAATACGGGAAGGCCCCGCCTGCTCGATGCGCTGCCGGCACGTCATGTCTACCTCCATCCTGGCGAGGTCACGCTTGCGAATGGCCACAAGGTTGCGTTCGGATTGGTACATGCCGACCGCGAGAAACACGTGGTCCGCGCCTCCTATGTAAGCACGGAATTAAAAAAATCCAGTCTTACCGCGCGAAACATATCGCTCGAGCCTAACAGGATTACGTTTGATAGTATTCTTATCATTCCGAACAAAAAATGGTACGCCTCTCTGGAAGTCGAAGAAACACAAATACTCGCCCGGTTCAGCCGCGTAACGGTACGGGAATTTTTCCTTGATCGATACGTTGGGCAACGCGCAGCCGAAGATCTCGATGTAGAAATTGGCTACGCCGACCTCGACCTTCGGCGAAACAAGCTGCTCCCTGATCCTCCACCAAGCAAAAAGCCGGTCACACTCGACGGTCTTATTTCATTGCCGGAAAACGTGCAGGTGTCAACCTTAGACATCCGCGACGGTCGCATTCAATACCGTCAGATATCCGATAAGACGGGCGAAGAAGGGTATATCCTGATGGACAAGCTGGTGGCCACGAGTCGATTCGACAGCCTCTCATCCTTTATCTCCCTGCACGCGCGCACCAATCTGTATCAATCCGGCCTGGTCGAACTGGATTATATAACCCTGGCCAAAGATAAATTCCAACTGGACATCCACGTGCAAGACGTGGATCTGACTAAACTCAACCAGATTGTTATGCCCCTTCAGTCATTGCGGATTAAGTCGGGTTATCTAAAAGAATACAGACTCTCGGTACACGCCGACGACGACATGGCAACCGGTGATGCAGCAATCAGCTACGAAGGATTGCATCTCGAATTGTTCAAACACGATGAGCCCGAACGCAAGAGTCTGGGCACCGAGGTGCTCACATTGCTGGCCGACGGTATCATCCTCAAGCACAGCAAGGAGAATGCGCGCTCGCCTGTAAACCACCCACGCGTAAAACACAAGTCGGTTTTTCACTACTGGGTTACTTCCGCGATTCAAGGCGCTACGGGCGCTATTAGAAAAGGTAAGAGAAGAAAATAAATCAGACCGCGCCTACTTTTTCAAGTAGGGCTCGCGTTGCGCGTATACCCCCAGCGTTATCCAGGTATCCTGGTTGGCCGGCCATTTGCATCAGGCCCCCTTCGAATTCGATACCGACCACGCCATGGAAGCCCGACTTTCGTATGATCTGAAACATGCGGTCAAAATCAATTTCTGTTTCATTGCCCTGCGCATCGAACTTGTGTGTCTTGGCGCTTACGCCTTTCGCATACGGCATGAGTTCCTCGACACCGAGGTACTTGTCGTATTCTTCCAGGCATACCGTTGCCATGTATCCCGCCAGGTCCATCGTCTTGGGCATCGTTCGTTTTATACAGAAGTTTCCAAAGTCCGGAAGCACGCCCGCGCGTTTGTGACTGACGGTCTTCATGACATTGGCGAGCCACTTCCCGTTACACGAGAATCCAACGTGATTTTCAACAATGACATCCAGCCCCACCTTATCGGCGTATTCCAACAGTTTGCTATAGCCCTCAATGGCCGCTTTTGAAATTTCGTCGGCGGATCCAGATTGGCCCATTGCGCCCAGGTTTACACGGATGGATTGGCAATCGAGATACTTGGCCGCATCGATCCATTTGTGATGACTCTCCACGGCATGATCCCGCTTGGCCTTGTCGAGGTCGGCAATGTTCTCGTCATCTACCATGATCAGGTTGTTCCTGACGCCGTTGTCGGAGGCTCGCTTCTTCAATTCTGACAGGAAATTCTGGTCGTTTGCCTTATCCTTGAAAAACATGGATACATATTCTACGATCGAGATGTCAAACTCCTTTCGAGCCCTTTCCGGGAACGTCAGGGTGTCGTGCTTGCCGGAATAGAATTCAGAAGCCAACGAAAACTGTGCGAGCGACAAAGGGTATTTTTTTTGCGCCGCGAATCCCGATCCCGGAAGCGCTGCTGCAAGGGCAACGACGGTAGAGCGTTGCAGGAAGTCTCTTCGATTCATCTTCATACGGGGAAATGTTTGGTGCTTAATGAGTACTATTTACTCAATAATCGGCAATTTTGAAATTTTTGACAACTTGCAGAAAAACCCCGCATGAACATCGAGGAATTCGTACGCGAAGGCCACCTTACGTATATGCCCAACGTGGCCGTAGATTGCGCGATCTTCGGTTTTCACCACAACACCCTCAAGATATTACTGCTCAAATGGAAGAACCTGGATGGCTGGAGCCTGCCCGGCGGCTATATGAAGCGCACGGAAGAGGCCGAAGAAGCGGCCCGCCGCCTCTTGAGTGAACGGACAGGCCTGGAGAAAATTTTCCTTCAGCAGTACTACACCTTTACGGGAATTGACCGAACGAAGATTCCCGGCTTTGATTTGGACTCGTTCGGAAAATCGATCGGCGTTGAAATTGAATCCAATCATTGGCTGCGGCAACGGGTAGTCTGTGTTGGCTATTATGCGCTCGTGGAATACTCCAAGGTGAAGCATCCCAGGGCAGACAGTTTCACGGAGGTTTGCTCGTGGCGCAGTATCGATGACCTGCCGCCCCTTCTGTTTGATCACAAGGAAATGATCGAAATGGCCGTGCGAACGCTGAGGCTGCAGCTGAATTTTCAGCCCGTGGGCCTCAACCTGCTACCTCAAAAGTTTACCATGAATGAGTTGCAGAAACTTTATGAAACCCTGTTGGGCTGTCCTCTCGACCGTGGCAATTTCAGGAAGAAAATGTTGGGAACGGGAATCCTGCGGAAGACCGGGGAGCGCCCAACGGGCAAGGCCCACAAGGCGCCGCATTTGTATTCCTTCAACAAACAAGAGTACGTCCGTTCATTGAAATCGGGTATGAAATTTTCTTAACTCCGATCCTCCTCCAGGTCCTCGTGATTCTCTCCCCCCAGGCTGTACAGATTGTTCTCTTCGTCTTCGTCACCGATCTCTTCCTCGCGATCGTCAAGCTGGGCGCCTGGCACATCAAGGTCTTTGCCGGCGAAGTCGACCGGATAAGATCTGCCTTCCAATACTGCGTCGTCTCCTTCAAAACTGTTCTCCTCCGCATTCAATGCCTGCAGGTCCTCTTTTGTGACGTCGGCGGGTGAATGGGCAGTACTTTTGGCACTCTTCGGCCCCGGAGGCGAAGTGCTGTCTTTGGGCGGCGCCGGTATCTGCTCTTCCCCATCAAGGTCCATTTCGACACGCTCAGCCCGATACACAATGTCTTCCGATGCTGGATACTTGGGATAGCCTGGGAAGGATTGATCTTCGCCAGCTGATTCTTTCTTGTTCTTCTTCATGATCGTTGCATTTTTGTAATGACACTTTGTTCATGTCCCTGCCCTTTATGCGGCTCAACTATCATGCCTGCTTGAAAACTCGTCCTCAGCTCACTTGCTGTCGGTGCCGGGCCCGTGAACCAGGGAGTGCGACAGGAAGTGTGGATCATCGGCATCGATTATAAGATCAAAGACAACGTCAGCAGAAACCATCTACCTACAACTGCTCCAACTGCGATAGCACCGCTTGCAGGCCGATCACAGTAGCCAGCGCGTACAGGTGATTGAGCTTTTCCTTGGTGCGCATCAAACGCATCTTAATCGCACTGGGCGATGCAGCATACGACTCCTGTAGTTGCTCAATACTTTCTCCATTCGTGTATTTTGCCACCAGCAACTCACGTTCCGGCTTGGGCAATGCGTCAACCAGTGCCAGCATTATAGTATGCTGCTCTTCATTGTCAATCGACTCGCCAAGATCGGTCGAAGGCTGTTCCGCTTCGGAAAGATCCTCCGTTGAGTCAACAACCGTCTTCTTCTGCCTTCGAATCGCTTCCAGGCAATGCCGGTGTGTGATGGTGTACAGCCAGGTGGAAAAAGACGCGTGGCCGCGAAACCCCTTCAGGTTCTCGAAAGCCTTGATGAGCGATTCTTCAGCCAGATCAAAGGCGGCGTCTTCGTCTTTAATCATGGTCAGGCATTTTTGATAAACTTTGGCGAAGTAACGGCGATACAGTTCACCGAGAGCGTCATTGTCGTGCTCCTGAATGCGTGCAACGAGTTGCGCGTCGGTAGCGTTTTCAATCTGTTTCATACTTTAAGGGTAGCGTTAGTAAGACCAAAATTGCGCCACGAAAGGGTGTTATGAAACGGTGAAAAAGCGTATTTTTTCGTCTACGCAATTCTCGTAGACCGTTGCGGGAATTGCTTGTGAATACGATTTAGAGATATGATAATCAATGCATTACAATGAAATAAAGACCCGGTATAAATGAGTGACCCGGCTACCGTCTATCAAAAAGAAATTCCTTCATTCGCCCCGGCGGGCTTCAAGCATCCCCTTGCACGCTATCGATCCTGTCAAATGAGCTGGTGCTCAATGGCGTACTTTACCATGCCCGCGGTGTTCTTGGCTTGAATCTTTTCGAGAATATTGCGACGGTGTGTATCCACTGTTCGTACACTGATAAATAGCTTGTCGGCTATTTCCTGATTTGAAAACTCCTGGACGATAAGTCTGAGAACTTCCTGCTCCCGTTGCGTAAGGGAATGACCCTGGTGGTTAACAGGGCGCTGTACCTGGGTAAATACCTGGAGCAATGTGGCGGAGACCTCCGGGCTAAAATAAGTGTTGCCGGCAACCACGGTCCTGACCGCGGCAATCAACTGCTCGGGACCAGCATTTTTAAGGAGGTAGCCCGATGCCCCGGCTTGCAGCATCGCTATGATGCGCTGCTGCTCTTCATGCATGGTGATGCCAATTACTTTGATGTCGGGATAAAGTGCCTTCAACTTCCGGGTCGTATCGATACCACTCGTGACCCCCATATCGAGGTCCATCAGAATAACATCCATTACTTGCTTTCCAACCGCTTCCAACACTTCGTTGCCATCTTCAGCCTCGCCCACCACCGTGATATCATCCTGCAAGCTCAACATGCCGCGAAGTCCGACCCGGACAATCTTATGATCGTCTGCTATGAAAACGCGTATCTTATCCATGCCTGTTGCGCAAATTTACGAATCAGCATGAAAGATAAACGCAAAAAGAAAGGTCACCTCGTCCAGGTGACCTTTACTACCCCTAACCCTACAAACTAAACAACTAATTTGTCTTTATTAATTCGCCCGAAGAGCGAAGCATAATCGATTGCACAGTGCCTTCATTGCGGACAACAATCAGATAGCGCGAAGGAACCGAGGCAAGCTCAAAAACCTCCTCTGCAGAAATAATTTCGGCATGCTCCTTTAAGCGTTGAACCGTTTTCATGACTGGTGCGGGCAAGGAGGCGGTTGTGACCGACTTTTTCACTCCCACACTGTGACCAAAATGGTCGTACACCACCTCCTTGTGCCCGTCAGATGAAGTGAAGGATACGTCGTAATAAGTGGACTTTTCACGGTTATCCTTCTCATATATTCCAAAGTCTGCCTCAAGCGACGACGAAGAAATGATAGCCCAGGATGCATCTACCGCGGTCCCAAACTCCCCCCGGAACGACCCTACTACACTTTTCGGCACTTCGTTCTCTTCTGCCTTTAGTCGCAGAATGGCGTGTTGAGCGCCCCCCTCGACCAGGTTAAAAAGCATCATCGGCAATAGAATCATTTTCGTCATTTGAGCCAACCTTCAGTCTTTGGATGCGGGATAGACACCAGGTCACATGGCTGGCATCAATTTTTTGCATTAGCTTTTGATTTTTCCGCCGGCGCGGGCTCATATTCGCCCCGGGCAGGGCGCTCGTCGTACCAGGGTTAATTGCTGTAAAATGAAAAGAAGGAAGGATAAGGTTTTCATTATGCTCATCGTAAGCATCCTGCTGTCCGTGATTTGTTCATTCGTCGCCTACATCAGCACGCGTGAAAAGTCTGAGGCACAGGCGTTGGTTATCGATACCTACCAGGCCATCAATGCCTCCGAACGACTGTTTTCGCTCATGAAAGACATGGAGACCGGATATCGCGGATACAACATAACCAGTGATAGCGTTTTTCTTGAGCCCTTCGTGGAAGCCAAGGAACTAATTCCGGGTGAAATCGCCAGGCTGCGCGACGCGGTGGCGGCAAATGATCAGCAAAAGAGATTTCTAAACAACCGAATATTGCCGGCCATCGAGAACCGAAAGAATGCTTCTCTGCAAAGTGTGAGAATTCACAACGAACACGGGAGGGACAGCGCTTCACAATGGATTGCCACGCAAATCGGAAAGGCATATATGGATACGATCCGGCTGTTGGTCACGACCTTTGTCCATAATGAACGCGCATCGCTGGCTTTTCGCGAATCCAGCCTTGAACAGAATTCCCGCATCGAAGAGATGGTTCAGTTTTCGTCCTTCGGCCTGATAGCATTGACCTGTACGCTCGCATTTCTGCGCCTGTCCAAGGAGTTGCGAAAGATCAGTCACCTGGTGGAAAAGCTGGAACTGGCCAATGAAACGCTGGAGGAAAAGGTAGCCTTGCGAACGCAGCAATTGTCCGAGGCGAATGCGGCAAAGGATCATTTCCTGGGAATTGCCTCACACGATTTGAAGACTCCTCTTGCCGGCGTTCAGGGACTCGTTCACCTGATGAGACTCGAAAAAAACGATCACACCGAAACCGAGATAAGCTACCTGAATTACATCGAAGACGCCTGCAAGTCGATGCTGACCCTGATCGCGAATCTGCTCGACATTAACAGAATCGACCGCGGAGAAGTCGTCTTTCACAAAGAACCTGTCGTCGTGAAGAGTTTGTTAGCACGAATTGAACAGGGTTTTTCAGCAGATGCCAGGAAGAAAGGTATTCCGTTGGAGATCTTCGGGCAGGACGTCACAATTGATACAGACCCTGTGACCCTGACTCGCATACTTGAAAATCTGGTATCGAATGCGTTGAAGTTTTCGTCCCGTGGTCAGTCCATTGAACTAAGCACCTCTCTGGATGACCAACACATAACTTTCGCCGTGCTCGACCACGGTCCGGGTATTGCTTCATCAGAGATCCCCTTATTGTTCAAGAAATTCTCGCGGTTAACCAATCGGCCAACGGGTGGCGAGGGATCGAGCGGTCTGGGCCTGGCCATCGTGAAAGAACTTACGGAGCTGGCTGGCGGATCTTTAACGGTAGCGAGCACACCTGGAAAAGGAAGTACGTTTTCGGTTCGTTTGCCGGTTAGGTAGTTACTAATCCTGCTTTGTCAAGTTGCCTTTTTTTGCTGACACCGGATTTGCACGTGATATGGTGAAATCACGGAGTTTTTGAGCTACCGGCCGCACATTGATCTGATGTATCGTTCTTCGCCGCGAAGCGACGACACATGGTACGTGGCACTCCAAGTTGAACCGGAATTTAACGGTCCGTTTTATGCTCACTCGATATCGACGCTTTAGCGGCGAAACACTTGCGATCGAGCCGCAGTGCTCCGATGACTCGGAATTAAACCTTCTACGAAGAGCAAAGCGCGACGAGCCAACGTTATTTGAAAAGCAACGCTATGTAACGAGGTAAACACGCCAATCTCAAAAGCGCCGTGATTTCTCCGTGTGATGGATTTCTCCCAGGCTGACCTTCACTCTGTCCTATGGCACCAACCAATATTTTTCGAATTGCGCAATTTCAATTCTAAATTCCTAAATTCAATGCTGCGGTGTGACCGTTGGAACGTTGCGCATCTAAACACCGACTCCTTACCAAACAAACCAGAACCATGTTTAGGTCACTGGCTATACTATTGCTTACAATGACCACGGTTGCGCTGTACGCACAGCAGGCAATCGACTTGCGCGGCGCACTACAACGGGCACGACAACACAACCCCGATTTGCGCGTCCTTCAACAAGACATTTCGGCCGCCCGCGCCGATCGCACCACCGCAGCCATCAAGCCGAATCCTGTATTGAATATGCAGTTGCTACACATGGCCAATCCGGTGGATCAGGCGCCCGGTACGAACTTCTTCAATGCACAAAACACGCAATACTGGTATCAGGTCACTAAGCCATTTCAGGTAGCGGGCCAACGCCACAATAAAATCGAGTTGGCAGACAAGGCTGTTGAACGCTCACAGTTTGACTATGAAGAAGCAGCCCGGAATGTGTATCGCGATGCGGCATCGTCATGGATAGATGTATGGGCGGCACAAGTCAATCTTAACATCTTACTCGAAGGTAAGCGAAACATCGACAGCCTGGTTTTGATCAATACTTACAGGCTGAAGAATAAGGTAATCACCGATACCGATCTCGACCGTACGCAACTACTGGCCGAGCAATACAATCGCGACATCGTCACCGCGCGGCAGTCATTGCTCAACGAGCTCCAGGCACTCCGTTATTTACTGGGAACCGCCGATAGTGTGTTCATTGCACTGGATGATCCAACCTTTCAATCCATTACGCTACCCGTTGATAGCCTGCTGGCATCCGGTACCGAACGTCGATCGGACATCCTGTCTGCGCGCAAGACGATCGAAGTGAATCAAACAAACATCAGCCTGCAGAAGTCTCTCGCGTATCCGCAGCCCGAACTCGGTGCGGTATACAATCCGCAGAATACAACGCCCTACCTGGGACTATACGGTACCGTGGAGATTCCCCTGTTTAATCGCAATCAAGGACAGCGGGAGAAGGCGCAGGTACTCGAGCTACGTGCCGAGCAGAATTTATTGGCAACGGAGCGACAGGCCGAAGCAGAAGTAACCGCTGCCTATCGAACTTACGTAACCCAGCGCGCGAACCTCAGTGGATACCAGCAAAATCTTGAGAAATCGGCGCGCATTCTCAACAGTGTGCGATATTCCTACCTGAAGGGCGCTACCTCAGTAATTGACTATCTCGAAGCGCAACGCTCGTGGCTCGATACGCAGCAACGCTATTATGCAACCATGGAGGTATTCAGAAGAAGCTACGTCAATCTGTTGTACGCCACGGGCATGATCAATCAACTAGCCGAACAATGACCGTATGAATAGAAACCTCATCATCCTCGTGATCGGTGTGCTGGCCTTGTCATGCAGGAAAAAGGAAGTTCAGTTAACACAAACCACTCCGCTCCCGGTGGTTGAGCAGGACGGCGCGAAAATAACTTTTGCAAATGATCCGCATACGCTATCGTTTTTTGAGGTCGACACCGTAAGAACCGAGAACCTCGCGGGTACCTTTGAAGCTCCTGCTTCTGTGGCGGTAACTATTGAAGTTCCGACATCGCCAGGAGGGCGCGGCACGGTACTGTTTGATAACCCGGATCTGGGCTCAACCTATTCAGCATTTTTGCAGCACCTCATCAACATCAGAACCAACCGCCTGAACCTGGAGCGGGTGCAGGACTTATCACAACACGGTGCGGCTACTGGCAAAGAGGTTCTTGACGCAGAAACGCAACTCGCTAACGAAGAGGCTGCTATTACGGAACAGGAAGCCAAGCTGCGCATTGCCGGACTCGACCCGGAGGCCCTTAAGAAACCTGTGCGCGAGGAGGCTTGGCTATTATGCGAAGTGCCGGAGAGTCAGGTACAGCAGCTCAAAGTAGGCACGCCTTGCAGAGTACAGTTTACCGCCTATCCGAGCGAGGCGGTAATGGCCCGGGTGAGTGGTATGGGCGCAGAAGTGGACAATGTTACCCGTCTCGTGAAGGCTCGCGTTTCCTTGCCCAATCACGCCAGCAAATTCCAGGTGGGGATGTTCGCGACGGTTGCCTTCGACATGAAGTCTGGCAACGCATTATCGGTTCCGGTGCGGGCGATCGTTAACGTACAAGGAAAGGATTTTGCTTTCGTCGCCACCGCGCCGAATGTCTTTGAACGACGCGAAGTATTGCTGGGGCAGCAAGTCAACGATAAGGCTATTGTACTCCACGGACTCAACGCAGGAGATCGCGTGGCGACAAAGGGAGCCATGGAACTGAAGGGAATCTCATTCGGATACTAAAGGCAAATGCTATGCTGCAGGCTCAGTTATTCATAGATCTTGATGAAATGCGCGGCGATCAGTTGCTGCACGACTACGTGATCAAGTTTTTGTCCGAACAAAATATCGCAGGTGCTACCTCATTCCGGGGATATGCGGGATTCGGCAAGCATCACCGGGTGAAATATCCGCGGGAATTGTTTTCATTCGACGAGACACCCGCCATGATAGTGTTCATGGACGAAGAGGCCAAGGTGCGTAAAGCGGTTGAAGCACTTCGAAAAGTACTTCCCAACAAACCTATTTTCATTCTACACGCCGAGAAGGTCTGATCCATGATACGGAGGTTACTCATCCTTTCTTTGTCGAACCGAACGGCCGTCGTTATTTCGTCGCTGGTGTTGATGGCGGTTGGTCTCGTATCGTTCGAGCTCCTGCGCATCGAGGCCTATCCCGACATCGCCGACACCAACGTCACCATTATCGCGAAGTATCCGGGGCGCGCGGCCGAAGAAGTCGAACAGCAGGTCACCATTCCCATCGAACGGGCGCTCAACAATGTTCCAAAGGTGATCGCCCGGCG
>DATHKA010000441.1:0-3642 GCA_035489615.1 Chryseolinea sp. | reverse complement strand
AAGGAGTCGGAAACGTAATCGAACGTGAGGCCGGCGTCGGTCAACGCTCGGGCTACCGTTCTGAAGGGGGAATTGCGCAGCCACTTTTCCGCATGGTGCACGTCAAGCAGTTGCACGGGATTGTCGCCCGCGCGTGTCTTTGACCAGACGTCATGCATGGGAAAATACAGAAGGACGTCGTTGTCGGGCTCGCTGTTTTGCAACCGCTCCTGGCACCGCGTAACCCAACCGTTGAGGAAACCGATGTGTTTCCAAATATGTGACTGCGGACCAAAGTTCGTTGACGCGTAGAACAGCCATCCGGGGAATCCTTCTTCTTCCGGTGAGTAGGTCGTTCCGTGATAGAACACGTGGTTGATGCCCGCGGTGAAGAGCTCGTCGATCTGCGGCTTCACCTGCGAGAGCGACACTTTGAAATGGTCGGCCAGCCAGGTACCGGTTTCAGAACTCACCAGCTTCTTACCCGTAAGGTGTGCTGCCGACGAGGCAAACTTCATAGCCAGCACGTCGGGTGTTAGCGACTGCAGCACTATCGTAGTAGTCTATCACAACCCCTCACCACCTGGTGCCGCACGTTTTACCTGCCGTAAGGTGGGCACTGACCCGAATACAGTATCACTGACCACAAACTTCTTCGCCGCATACTGAGTAGTGACCTGCTTTCCGCCGAAGGGCCAATCCGTACCCATCGTGAGATCGACACCAAGTCCTAGTTGTTGCGCCTGGCCTGTGGTGTAGTTGAGGAGGTTCATCCATTCCTTACTGAGGAAGGCCTTGAACCGGGATTCATGGCCCCTAACGCCATAGACGGGAATAATGTGGACGCCGCCGAAGCCGGCATTTGAAAACGCCAGAAGCTGCCGCTGCAGGTTCACGGAATCTACCGCGCTCCCCATCCGCCACCAGTATGTCCATGGAGGGGTAGTCGACAACGAGCCTTGCGCCTGAGATAATTTAATGGCGAAACTGCATAGACAAAATATACCTATTAGAACTCTTACCATAGGAGCTGACTCAACAAAATTGATACTACTTGCTGGTTAAAATAGTCCATTAAAATGACGCTGCTGAACGGCTGAATATCAGCCTAGCCGCGACAAGAACGCTATTAAAATAGTCAATTAACTGACGCTGCGGAAGTCCTTACCACGCTCATCGCTCTTAAACGCATAGCCGCTAACGTGCGTCAGCAATTGGGACATTTCGTACTCTATCAACCTGATGCATTTCTCGCTCGACTCAGGATCCTTCGTTACCAACGAACTCAGCCCATTCACCGTGTTGGTTGTATGTCTGACACTCGATACGATCTTTTCCATCCATACCTTGTTCTCGGCAAGGGACTTGTGTGATTGATGTGCAATCGCCTCCAGTTCAACCGTCCGGTTTTTCACGCGACCTTCAAGGTCTACGTTTCTTCGCCTCTTCTCACGAATACTGCGAACCGATAAGATCACTACACCGATAAGTAATACGATGGTGGTGAACGCAAAGATAGTAGCAATCCTTTGGCGGGAAATGACTTCGGCATTGAGCACAAGCATTCTGTTCTGTGTTTCAATCTTGGCATTCTTTTCCTGTTCGATATGTGCCGCCTCGATTCGCATAAGTCTAGTGGTAACTTCGTCGTCGTAGATGCTGTCTTTGAGCGCCATATAGCGGCGCAGAAAGTGCACAACGCTTTTAAGGTCGCCTTTCCTTTCATGCAGAGCTGCGAATTCATGGTACACCTTCATTAATTCCATATTGTATGATACACCTTGCTGAATAAGTTCCTCAGCAATACGCAAATAGTGTTCCGCCTGCACCATGTCCTCTGAACCCAGATAGATCCGTGAAAGGTATACAATGTTATCGAGCTCGAGACGCTCATTTTTATCTGCTTTCGCGATTATATATGACTCTAGAAAATGAACTTTTGCACCTGCACTATCACCTCGATTCAGAGAAACAATTCCGCGACAAAACGAAATATTTTGAAGTTCTGCACTCGAACAATTGTTACCACATCGACGAAGAACATCCTCTACGTAACTATTGGCCTTCTCTGTGTCTCCAGAATAAGCATAACTCAGCGCAATATTCACAAGCAACCTTTCAATAAGCTTTCCATCGTGGGGATCTGAAGTGAGTTCTTTCAAAGATTGTGAGTAGTATTCAAGCGCCTTTGGATAGTCCGCCAATTTGTAGTACACAAATCCAATATTGAACAGGGTCGATCCTATTTGAAACGCCGATCCATATTTCTTCCTAATCTCCAGACATTCAAAATTATATTTTAAAGATTCATCGAATTGAGCAGTAAATAAAAATCCCAACGCTAAACCGTGAAGCAAGTCATGTAACTCAGCGCTATACATTTTTTTTCTAACTGTCGGAAGTATGGCTGTTATGATTCTATTTGATGAATCAATTTCCCCTAATCGCCGAAATGCAATTGCCTTCAGTTGTACTCCCCTTACCAATTGCAGAGTATCACCAGATTGTTTGGCGCATGAAATTGACTTCTCTGCATAGTCCAAGGCTTCATTAAAGTTGACATCCACCAACTCATAGCCGATTTGATAAAATGTTGAACAAAGTGCGGACCCAGATGCTTTAGCCGCTAGCCTTTTGAGGGAATCTACTTTCTGCCCGCTCACGAATACTGAATTCATCAAAATGAACATTGTCAGGATTATTGGCAGACAATTTTCCGGCGCTCTGTTTTTCCTCACATACAATTTTAATAGTTTCATGTCCCTGATAATTCGTTGATCGTATTGCCAAAGGTAAAGCGTAGCGAAATGCTATTTTCACCAAAATACCTGATCCGTATGCTAAACACAATGATCCAATCAACCGCTTATTACAAGAATCTCGAAGCCGAGATCTCAAGAAGCGCTACTGATGCCTGTGACCACCTGATGAGCGAAATGGGCGCCGAAATCCATGATGATCTTGTCCAAAAGTTATCCGTCATGAAATTGTATCTCGAACGGCTCGAGCCATTCTCGTCGCTGGATCCAGATTTCGAAAGCATACTCATCAGTATGCGTACTGAATATGAACATATCTCGCAATCCGTCAAGCGCATTTCCAGGCAGCTCATGCCCACAAGAATGGAGGAAGAATCATTCTCGACCACCGTTGAATTACTCTGCCAAAACATGGAAAACACGCGGTCGGCCAATATCCATTTCAGCCAGGACGGTTTTGAGCGTCCGGTTCCCCAGCTGCAATATGCTCATCTGTATCGCATTGTTCAGGAACTTCTGCACAATGCCTTTAAACACTCTTTCGCGTGGCATGTCTGGGTTACGCTAACCTGGGAATCGTCACGGTTGATCATAGAAGTTGAAGACGATGGCACGGGCATTAATAATCTGACCAGCCTTATTACCCGCTTTCGGCAGAAGCGCAATACCTTGAAAATGAGATGCGACCTGCTGGGTGGATCCATCAACTATCTCAAGGGTGAGCGCGGGCTGCTGGCGAGGATTGAGGTAGTCGTTCCTGGCCCCACCTAAAATTGTGAACGGGCTTAGCGGGACAAACAACCGATCACGTCTGCTACAAGATTCCATTCCTGAAAGCGTACGCCATCAACGCGGCTGTATTGTGAACGCCTACCTTCCGGATAAGGCGAATCCGATACGTTTC
>DATHKA010000440.1:0-13125 GCA_035489615.1 Chryseolinea sp. | reverse complement strand
AAAAATATCACGGCCCTCCTCCAGGCCTCCGGATTAAGCCTTGAAGTTCGACTAAAATGCGGCATCTGTCTGGACCTACAACCTTCCATCGAAGAGATGCACGAAGATAAGCTTCATAAAAAAAACTCTGTGCCCTCCTGATCTGGATTTTAATCGGGCTGATGAAACGGATACTGGAAATCCACCGGCGTCACGAAGGTTTCCTTGATTGTACGCATGGAAACCCACCGCGATAAGTTGGCCTTTGCCCCTGCCTTGTCGTTGGTTCCTGAGCCCCGTGCGCCGCCAAACGGCTGCTGCCCCACAACAGCGCCAGTAGGCTTATCGTTGATATAGAAGTTGCCTGCCGCGTTGCTCAGGCGCTTTGTGACTTCCTCGATCGCATAGCGATCACCCGAGAAGATCGATCCTGTCAACGCATAGGGTGACGTGTTGTCGACCAGCGAAAGCACATCGTCCCAATTCTCATCGTTGAATACATAGATCGTTATCACCGGACCAAAGATCTCCTCGCACATCGTAATCGAACTCGGATCCTTCGTGAGAATGATGGTTGGTTCAATAAAATATCCTTTCGACTTGTCGTACTTTCCACCGGCGACGATTTCATTCATGGGATTCTTTTTCGCCTGTTCAATATATCCGGCAATCTTATCAAAGGCGCGCTCGTCGATCACCGCATTGATAAAGTTGGTGAAGTCTTCTGTCGGTCCCATCTTGAACCGCTTCGCGTCATCAACCAGGTATTTGCGTACATCATCCCAAAGACTCGCGGGAATATACGCGCGCGACGCAGCCGAACACTTCTGCCCCTGAAACTCGAAAGCGCCCCGGGAAATGCCCGTCGCCACTTCTTTGGCATCGGCGCTGGGGTGTGCCAGTATAAAATCCTTTCCGCCCGTCTCGCCGACGATACGCGGATAGGTCCGGTACTTATCGATGTTCTGACCGATTGTCTTCCACATGGCCTGGAACACTTTTGTGCTTCCGGTAAAATGCAGACCGGCGAACTCACGATGTGTGAACACTACATCGCCAACGATAGGGCCATCCGCATAAATGAGATTGATAACACCGTCGGGCAGTCCTGCCCGTCTGAGCACCTTCATGATCACATTCGCTGCAAAGACCTGCGTATAGGCCGGCTTCCAAACAACCGTGTTCCCCATGAGCGCCATACACGTAGGCAAATTGCCTGCGATGGCGGTGAAGTTAAACGGCGTGATCGCGAGCGTAAAGCCCTCGAGCGACCGATACTCTGTCCGGTTCCAAACGCCCGGCGAGGACTCCGGTTGCTCGTTGTATAGCTGGCTCATGAAATACACATTGAAACGAAGGAAGTCGATCAGCTCACACGCCGCATCAATCTCCGCCTGGTAGGCGTTCTTCGACTGGCCAAGCATCGTCGCCGCATTGATCTCGTATCGGTAAGGACCCGCCAGCAGGTCGGCAGCTTTCAGAAATATTGACGCGCGATGTTCCCAACTCAGATCATCCCACAGTGGCTTTGCGTTCAGTGCTGC
Organism: Chryseolinea sp.; assembly: GCA_035489615.1. Taxonomy (GTDB): domain Bacteria; phylum Bacteroidota; class Bacteroidia; order Cytophagales; family Cyclobacteriaceae; genus Chryseolinea. The sequence continues at coordinate 11,602 of DATHKA010000440.1, read as the reverse complement.
CTGCACCGCCTGCTCCACATGCCCGGCATCTCCCTCATGGAAGTATCCTAATACGTGTTGATGGTCGTGGGGCGGACGGAGGGCAATCTTGTTCCCGCTTCGAACTTCTTCACCTCCGATATACATGGGTATGTCGGCAGTAACGCCACGCGCCGCTTCCAACGCCAGTCGCAGGGCTGCACGTTCTTTCGTACCCGGCCCATAGCTCAACACCGGCTCATTCTTAGGATAAGGGATGTGATAAATTCCTTTAGGCATATCGTTGTATTTCTATAGTTTGATAATGAGTTTCCTGTGTGTATCTTCCCGGATGGACTGTCGTTGCTTTCGTTTATTTACAAAATGTCCTTTAGTTCAAGCAGATTGCTGATCTCGAAATCTGGCACTTCGGTGTGAATGCGCTGATCTGCATTGAAAAATACAGCATCGATGTTCGCTCCCCTTGCTCCGCCTATGTCCGTGACCAGATTGTCACCGATCATGATCGCTTCATCGCAAGTGGTTCCATTGTGGTGCAGCGCATACTCGAAAATCTCACGAGCCGGTTTTCGATGACCCGCTTTCTGCGACGTGACAATGTGATCGAAGTAACCATGCAGGTTCCCGGCAGCTAACTTCAGTTGCTGAATCTCGTCGAAACCATTCGTGATCACGGTCAATCGATATCGGCCTGACAAATAATCGAGTACTTCCGTTGCATGGGGCATCAGCTGGCCTTTCCGTGGGCATTGATCAAGGTAGTCGATCGAAAGATCCAGTTCGAGCTTCTCGTCAATGACCCCAAAGTGACCCAGTATGCGTCGAAACCGTTCCTTTCTGATCACGTCGCCAGTGATGCGACCTGTATCGAACAGATCCCAAAGTTCATTATTTACTGTTCTGAATTGGTCAAGAAACGGTTGTACCTCAGGTATGCCCTTTGCACGAAGTCCGTACGATTCGTGGAGCTCGGACAGCGTGGCGCACGCGTTTGTCTCGTAGTCCCACAGCGTATGATCGAGATCAAAAAAAACGGTGCAGTACTTCTTTCGGGAGCGTATAGGGCGGTCGTTCATTCCAATCATCTTCACGTTACTTTCTCGCGTCGCGTCGAGCGCTGCCACTCCTGGATTTGCAGCTTGTTTACAGCCAATTCGCGGTTGGTAAACAGAGTTTGATAAGTATGCTGATCATGCATCAACTGCTGGTCTCGTTTCAGAAACTGAAACACCTGCTTCACGATATCCTCGACGCTGTCTTTGATTTGGTAGAACACCCAGTGATTGTAGCGACGCGAATTCAGCATTCCGGCATTCTTCAGGTAGATCAGATGGCGGGAAGTCTTGGCCTGGGTAAAATCCAGTATCTTCTCAAGATCCGAAATACACATTTCGCCATTCAACACAATCAGGCTGAGGATACGCAACCTCGATTCATCTGCACAAGCCTTAAATATCTGCGCTCCAAGCGACAGATTGAAGGTTTTTAGCCTCATTGAGCACGGTTTTGACTCGGCGCAAATGTAGGGTAAATTAGGGAGTTAAGCGCCTAATATTTATATTTGAGGTCCGCGGACAATTAAGCCTGTGAAGTTGAATTTCAAGCATATCATGATCATCGCGCTCCTGGGCGCGATCACCCTGGGAGCCGCGGAAACTGCGTGGGCCCAGCAGAAAAAACGCATCATTCAATTGTCCGGGGTCGTACTCGAAGACGATTCAATTTCGGGACGCCCGATCCCCGGGGTACACGTGTACGTGCCCAAGGCCGGTCGCGGTGTGACGACGAACGGCATGGGGTTCTTCTCTATGCCCGTGCTCGAAAATGACGAAATCACGATTAGTGCAGTAGGATATGCACGACAGTTTTTCACGGTTCCGACAAATTCAAAGGAGTATGAGACGATCGTAGTAACGATGGTCATGGATACCACTTATTTGCAAGAGGTCGTTATCATGTCTTTTCCCACGGAAGAAGTATTTAAACAGGCCGTATTGGCTATGAATTTGCCGACCGACGACCACGGTGTCGACAAGCGCAATTTCAATGAAGAATTGATGGCGTTGATGCTCAAAACGACGCCGATGGATGGCTATATGAACCAACGCTATTACCTGGATCAGTGGGCAGGTTCCGCAAACAACCGCTATCAGCCGGTTACCAATCCCTTCCTCAACCCTTTCAACTGGGCCAAATTCTTCAGTCAGCTGAAGAAGGACAAGAACAAAAAATAACCGGCATCACCCGAAGTACAGCAACTACGTCAGATGCGTGGGGTCAATGAACCGATGAAGGTTCTCCTTATAGTGCTCACTGATGGGTACCTGCACACTTCCGATGCTGATCTTGCCCTTGCGAATCGAGATGATCTTGTCCAGTGAAACAATAAATGATTTATGGACGCGCACGAATTTGTCGGACGGCAACTTCTCTTCGATCAACTTCAGGCTCATGCGCGTGATTACCGGCCATTGAACGTTGTCCAGGAATATCTTGATGTAATCTTTCAGCCCTTCGATGTAGACAATATCGCGCACGTTGATCTTCACAAGATTGTATTCGGCGTTGACAAACAGGTAATCGCGCGAAGGCGGTGGCGACTGCGGGTTGCTGCGATGCGTGAAGAGCTCCTGTGCCTTATTGACGGCCTTCAGGAAACGGTCGAACGATACTGGCTTGAGCAGATAATCAACTACGTCGAGGTTGAATCCATCGAGCGCAAACTGATCGTAGGCGGTGATGAAAATCACCAACGGCGGCGCAGTAGCCGACAGTAGGAACTGGATGCCCGTTATGCCCGGCATCTGTATATCCAGGAAAATCAGATCGATCGACTCTTTCGACAGCACCTCCTGAGCTTCGAATGCATTTTTGCATCGCTTGACCAGCGTAAGGTACGGTATCTTGCGAATGTTATCCTCAAGAAGATCCAATGCGAGTGACTCATCGTCGACAGCCAGGCAGCGCATCATTTCAAAATCAGTTTTAATTCAACCTTAAACCAAGCTCCCTCCTGCGTAAGGTTCAGTGTGTACAAGTTCTTGTACAACAGGTCAAGCCTGCGACGAACGTTTTGAATACCAATACCGGAGCTGGGATCCTTTGCCTGCGGTGCATGGCTGAACTTATTCCGGACGACAAAATTGAGGGAATTGTCATCCGACACCAGATCGATTTCAATCACAGGATCCATGACCAATCCGGTGCCGTGCTTAAACGCGTTCTCAACAAATGGGATCAACAACATGGGCTCCATGGCCAGGTCTCCCCGTCTTATAGTTGTGTTAAAAGTAATGGCGATGTCGTTGCCGAATCTGAGTTTCTGAAGATCGATATAATTGGTTAAATATTCAATTTCATCGCTGACGGTCATGCGTTTCTCGCCGGCATCATAGAGCATGTAGCGCATGAGTTGTGAGAGCTGGATTATTACCGGTTCGAGTTGATCCGACTTCTTGCGCGCAAGCGACGCCAGGCTATTGAGCACGTTGAACATGAAATGCGGGCTAATCTGCGAACGCAATAGGGACAACTCAGATTTTAGGTTTTCATTTTCGCGCTGTTCGCGTTCCCGCTCAAACTGGATCCTGTCGCTCGTAAGGCGCAAGGCCGTGCTCAAACCAAATACGAGCAGAAAGTTGATGATGACAAAATACACCGGCCGTCCCGGTCTGAAATCATCCCGGATCATGGCATAGTCAATCAACCTGTTCAGGGCAAGTACCACGAGAAAGCACAACACAATAACGCCCGTATAGTATAGCCAGCTCTTCCTGGTAAGAATCCGGGGAACCAGCACATACATGTTCAGATAAAAAAAAGCGATCAGCACCACGTTGAACAACACCGAGTGGCGCTGCATGACCTTGATGTCCTGGTGACGCATCTGCCCGAGTTCTGATCGTACATTAGGTGGCCGCCTGAAACTGCCCTCATGCAGCGGCGGAGGCGGGGCACGCCGCTCATCATTTCGCGGACCGAAGAACATCAGGGGCAGGACAATAAACGTCGCCGCTGCAACAAAGTGCAACAGGATTACCAACCATCGATTGGTCTGCTGATTCCCGACGCTTAGGCCTGACACGTTCACGTTGCCAAAATACCAAATAAATAACTCTGTATTATCTCGCTTAGTCGACGTCCTCAGCTGTAGGATCGAATTGCCACAAGTCGTCGTAACGTGCGGTGGAGTTTCGTCCCGTTGTGATATATCCACGATCCCCGATTGAAAATCCGACGGGTGTCTCGCGATTGGATCCTTCGAATGAAGTCATTTGTGTCCACTGGTCCAGAGCGGGGATATATTCCCATACTCCGGCATCCAGTGATCCCCGGGCTCCCAACGTCACATATCCTTTACCATTGATCACAAAACTTGCCGCCAGCGATCGCGCAATGGCATAGCCGTCGTCATTTTCATCATCGTCGCTATCATCGTCCTGCAAATCGTTCTTCTCACTCCACAAGTTGTTGAGAGGATCGTACTCCCAAAACTCGATGTTGAGCAGTCCGTTGTTCATACCCCCACCCACGTAACCGCGACCATCGATTGAAAAAGCAAATGCGTTAATGAGTTTGTCCCCGCTGTAGCTGGCTTTCTGCGTCCATGTGTTGGCCGTGGGATCGTAGGCATAAAAATCCTTTAGGTAATTACCGTCATAGCCGGTACCGACGTAGGCGAAGTTGTCGACCGAAAAGGCGGTGGCCTGAAATCGGGCCGTACCGGCAAAGTCAGCGATTTGCGTCCACGTGTCCGCTATGGGATCGTATTCATAGAAGTCTTTGAGATAGTTTGTTCCGTTGTATCCCGTGCCCACATACCCTTTGCCATTCACGGTGAACGCAACGGCAGAACTACGCGCAACGCCGGGAAATTCGGCACGCTTGAACCAGTTGTTCTTCTCCGCGTCGTATTCGTAGAAATCTTTCAACCAAACGGTGCCGTTGTATCCCGTTCCTACGTACGCCTTGCCGTCGACGACAAATCCAACGGCACCGCTGCGGGCGACTCCTTCATAGGATGATTTCTTGTACCACTCGCCCATCAGGGTTGAGTCGTCACTCCCGGTACCGTCCGTGCACGAACCCAGCAGCACAAGCACTGCAGCGGCCGCCAAGTAGGGTCTCATTTTTTGACTAAAGAACTGTCGATATACTGTATCCATAAATGTTTGAATAATTGACCTCATTTTGATTCCGTGTACCATATTTTCAGTCGCAAGCGATAGTCTCCACCCGCTCCGAAGTAGGCGCGGTTCACGGTCGTATTCAGTTGCTCGGGAGGCATCATGATGAGCAACCCCCTGTCCGTCGTGCCTTCGGTGCCGAGGAGGCTTTGCGCGAGTTCTGTCACTGTAAACTGATATCCGGTCGAAGTATCGAATTCCTCGTCGAAACTGATGGTCGCTGACTGATAGTTGCTCGTGTTATAATTCGCATAGACGCGTTGAAGCGGCAGGTTGGTCTTGTCGGTGTGATAGAGGGTCAGCGAGGCGGGCAGCGGATAGGTGTCGCTATAACTGTCCTTCACAGGTTCAATGATCAATTGCGCCTGATTAACCAGTAGCACGTTGGTCAGGCGAAGGAGCTTGGTAAGGTAGGGGAAAGTAACTTTTGTAACGAGGCCGACACCTGACTGCACGAAGGCCATATTTTCAGTCTTCGAAGAAACTATTTCGTCATTCGCGGATGAAAGCGTGCTCAAGACCGTATTACTTCGATCGGCCGTGATGCCAGAATAGCTAAACAATCCCGTTGAGGATGGATAGTCGTGGTGCTGCTGGGTGAGTTGTTCGCCGACATAGGTTTTGTAGTAGAGCCTGATTTTAAGATCGGTTGTGTTGATGCCCACGAAACTCTCATCGTTTCCATCCGTGCGCAGGCAGATCCCTTTGAAATATTCAAGGAACCGGGAGTCTTCAACGATGTCGGGCGATTGCTCTTTAGTCTTCCGAAGCCACTCGCGTCCAAGGTCATCGCTTAAACGAACTGTTAGTGAATCCGAACTGTGGGCACGGATGCTCAGGGTGCGGGTCCCTATCGGTTGGGCATCGTAACGCATCGCGCTGCGATTGAACTTGCTGTTGGCTGTATAAAGAGAGGAGTATTGATTTTCGTTTATCCAGAATTGTGGAAGGGAATAAACCTGGAAAGGCTGTGTAATGCGCCTGACCTCTACGGTGTGCGCACGGGCGGTGTCACCATATGAATAGCCACTGTAGTGGCCGATCAGTACAAGTGAATCGAATAGCGCGTCCGTTGGCGGCGTCCAGCTGGAGCCAATGCCCACCTGGATATATCCCTCACCTTGTATCCTTCCTAATTTGTTGTCACGGTAGCTGCCTATCAGCAACACACCGGTGTTGGACGTGGGAAGTGAATCGAGGAGCACCGTCGATACGCGGACAGTGACGGTATCAACTACTACCACACCGTAATCACTGGAGAACGTACTGTTTGACAATCCGAGCGTATTGGGATCGTTTACACATCCTGAGAGAAAACCAAGAAAAAGGAAACTCAGCCATCGTTGCTTTTGCCACATAACCACCTATTCGGAGCGTGAACATGGGCAATTCCGGGGGGAGGAGAAAAAAGAGTATATGAAATCGGGGATTGTGTAGACGAGGGGGAGGAGTACGCCTACGGCGTCGCCTGCGGCGAGCCCACCGCAAAGACGCGAGACGCGAAGGAACGCTAAGATTCTTTTTTTTCTGACGGTAGGCTGATTTTACAACATTTCCATGTCGTTATTTCCAAAGAGTCACGAGGCCCTGATTTCTGCCCAGTAACGGGTCGGCTAGGGGCAGCGGTACGGCGGCGATTCTTTTATCGGCGTTGGGTCGCTCGTCAGGTGTGCCTTTCATGAGATCAGGTTCTAGACCACCCGGGTAAGCGCCCACAACGGTAAAGTCGTCGCTGTGCGTAAGGCATTTATGCCCGACACCAGCCGGTATCACGATGATGTCGCCGGCTGATACTTCGAGCTTCTGCCCTTTCTCGCCGCCCATATGCAGGAGCGCATTGCCGCGAAACACGCCGAGCACTTCGTGTGTGTTGCTGTGATAATGGTGAAAGGCGTAAACGCCCCAGCGCCACGTGTTCATCCAGTCGTGGGAGGCAAAACGCTGTTCCAGCCACTCGGCGCCTTCGTCTCCGCGAAGGTTGAAAGCCCGTTGATAGATAAGCAGTGGATAGTTGCTGTTCGGAATTTTTCCGTCGTCCTGAAAGCGGAATGTTTTCGGATCTGTTGTTTCCATTAGGCGATAAGGCAGGAAAAGTTCATCATGATTCTTTCCCATTATATGTAACAATTTAATACAATGCCCTGATTAATGTTGCGACAGGTTGTATTACTGACCTTTGCACGTGAGTACCGGCTTTCGTATCTTACCTTCAGAATAATATCGTTATGGCGACAAAGTGGATAAATCGATTTGAATTCTGGGCATTGTGCATTATTCCAATGCCTGCTCTGTACTTAGTCAGTGAGACGCTTGGATCAGCTTGGTTCCTTTCCGGATTGTTCCTTTACGTTTTGTGGTACAGACCATTTGTACATATCTACCGTCTCAGAAAATTGCGAGTGATCGAAGAGGCGGAGGCATGGAGATTTTTCATGCCGTTCTATCACGGCAAGTATTGGCGCGAGCTGTGGCTTGGATAGAAGCAGTTCATGGTTGCTGGGTGGTCAAAAAAAGCCTCTCCTCTATTTCCGTTGGAAGTACAATCATTTTCTTAAATTCAGGAGCAGTTGTACTATGAATCGGTGTGCCGTAACCCTTTTACTTCTCTCGCTCGCGGTAAGCAATGGTTTCGGACAGGTCATTTATGGAACGGTTACGGATCAGTCACGCCAGGCGATACCTTTCGTCAATCTCTTCATCAATAACTCCACTACAGGAACAACTACCGGACAAGATGGTAGGTATCGTTTGCCGGTAAAGCCGGGATCTTGGGAGATCGTTTTCTCATTCCTTGGCTATGAGCGACAAACGATATCATTCACTATCACACATCAAGATTCAATTCGCTTCGACATCACCCTACGCCAATCGGTGCGTTTGCTCCCGACGGTCACTGTGGCAAGTAAAAAGGACCGCCAGTGGCAAAAAGATCTGAAGATATTCAAGCGCGTGTTCCTGGGTTACGATTGGAGTGAATACTGTACCATAGCCGAGCCCTGGTATATCGACCTGGAATGGAAACGTGAGAACCGCGTCAATACGCTAAAAGCAAAGAGTGATCGATCGATCGATGTCGAGAATGGTTACCTGGGATATCGCATCTATTATCACCTCCAGGATTTCCAATCATCGAACCGCTCTGATCAGTTCTATGGAAAAGTCTTTTTTGAACAACTTCGTCCGAAAGACAATCGACAGGCAGATGACTGGAGTAACAATCGCCAAAAAACTTATCGTGGCTCAATCAGACATTTGTTCACAAGCATGCTTAGTGATCGCGTTGCGGAAGAAGGTTTTACCGTCTTCAACGAAGAAACGGTCACGACTGGGATGACCAGGCAAACAATGTTCCGGCCGCAGGTAAGTGAGTATGATCGGCAGACAGACCAATACCGCATTATTATCGATCATCCCCTTATTATAAGTTATAAGACAAGCTCTTCACGGACTCTAAACTCGAAGGTGGTCGCTAAGAATGGTTATGTTGACGTTACAAAAGATGGCCTGTTGGTCGATCCATTGAGTATCGTCGTGAATGGCACTATGGGAACGGAACGCGTCGGCCAGCTGCTACCCAGTGATTATTTTCCAGAGGACAACAGTTCATCATCAAAACCTTTGGGCTCTTCCGTTATTGATGTGCTCGATTCGATTGTCAGCGCCGTAGAGGCTTCGCAACACTCACAATCACCAAGCCTATTTATCCACACCGATCGATCAATGTATTTTTCAGGTGACCGTTGTTGGTTTCAGGTGTATCCAATTAATGATCCGCAGACGTTAGAGTCTGCTTCAATTATTTATCTGGATCTGATCGATTCAGATGGAAACATCGTCAATCATGAGATGATTAAGAATGACAATCTTCGGGCAACAGGTTATCTTCCACTCAACAGCAATCTAAGAAGTGGGGGATACGTCTTACGGGCATACACTAAACATATGATTGATAATGGGCTTTATTGCCTGAAAGATCTTTCAATATTGAGCCCGTCTCAGATATCCGTCAGTACGCCCTCACGGCCCAGAGAGATCGAACTGAAATTCTTTCCTGAAGGCGGAACTGTTGTGCCTGGGGTAATGACTCAAATTGGCTTCTCTGCTATGGACGACAAGGGCATGGCTGTGGATGTGAAAGGCAAGATCTATGATGCATCCAATAATCAAATAGGACAATTTGAATCGAATAAACACGGAATCGGTACATTTCCAATTGTCATAGGTCAGGGTCAGACGTTCTACGCCGCCGTCGATGGAGGTAAGCTTTTCCAGCTACCATCCGCGAAGGATCACTACGCGCTACAAATAAACAGCCTGGGCCAGGACGAGGTTCTGCTGAAGATTCACGTTGCTGACTCGACTGACAAGACCGTCTTCCTGGTCGCAGCATCCCGGGAAACGGTATACTACTCCCGCATGCTTGCTATCACACGATCCTCAACAGTGTTGTCGATACCAAGGAACACACTACCTGAAGGTGTTGTACGGATCATGCTGCTTGATTCTAGGGGTGCAATGCGCTGCGAACGGCTAATTTTCAACCAACGCCTGTCGCCGTTGAAAATTGAACATTACATGTTTCCAAATGAGCCAAAAGCGAGAGACTCGATCGAGGTTAGACTATCGTTCACTAATCAGGACGGCCAACCGGTAGTAGGTGCGTTGTCCATCTCTGTTACTGACGCTGATATTCAAGGTGATAGTGATGCTGGTTACGATTTACGTAGCAGCGCACTTTTGGATCCTGTTGGCCAGGGAATTGAGAATCCTGCATGGTATTTCGGGTCCCGCATGAATTCAAGAAGCTATCAGCTAGACCTCGCGATGATGACTCAGCATTTTCCTCAAGCCGATATAAAGGAAGGTGTTCAGCACATGGCCCTCAACGCGGATGGTATTTCATTGAAAGGAATATTAGTATCCAATGGTAAACCATTACCCAATACGCCATTCGCTATTGTTGTGCCGAACGACAAAAATAGGATTGCTGCTATCCATCATACAGATTCTCTTGGCGGTTTTGTTATCAACGGTTTATCATTGCCCGATAGCACTACCATTGGATGGATGATTATGGGCAAGCGTGGCACGATAACGGCAGCGGACGTGAAATTGTCACCTGAATTCATTCCTTCAGTGCCGAAGGAGATCATCGATCGAGCCATTCGGAATGGAGAGACAGCCAAGTTGCAATATCATGACCTTACATCTCATGGCCAGTTGACACGCTATCAACGGACATCAATGCTGGACACTGTTACCATCCAAAGCAGTCGGATTCAACTTCAATCCATAGCGTCAGGAATACTTGTAAGACCAGCCAAGATTGATATGAATTTGCCTACGGTTCAATATGTCAGCAGGTACGCCGGTAAACTGCCCATAATCAAACCGATTATGACAAGAGACGGGGATTTTATTTGGCCCGGTGTCAAGTTAATGGTAGATGGATTTGAGCGCGACAAGGAAGATCCGATATTGGTGCTCAATAGCATATCGATCGACAGAATCCAATATTTATATGTCAAAGGAAATGCATATAACGGCTACTTCATCTCGATTGGCACGCGAAGTACGCCGATGTTAAACACAGAGATGATGGTAACAAAGATGGTAAGGGGTTACCAAGTTGCTCACAAGTTCCCCCACCTGCGTCATAGCAAGAACCTATCAACCATAGAGGACAACAGGATAACATTGTTTTGGGATCCTGAAGTACACATAGGGCCCGATGGAAACGCCACTATACGGTTTTACAACAATGACTTTTCGAAGCGCCTGTTGATCAACGCAGAGGGTATTGCCAATGGAAAGCCGATTTCGTTACGGCGTGTTATTGGTGTTGATAATCGTTGATTAAGATATCTGACTTAACGCCGAGAAATCTGGCCTTAATTCGTTTGGCAGTAATCGGCTGTTCGTCGATCTGAATCTTCTGGTAGCATTTAACTAGTCGCCCTGACTTCTTCCAAGCAGTGGTTTAAGGGTCGAACCGTCTCACTATTGCGTTTCGCCCTTCCCGTCATTCTAGATCTAATTTCAACAGTTGGCGAGATGCTTCTCCCGACACGTCGGGACGACCCCCACGTCCCTAACGTGGTGCGCTAACCGGCCCCGATGCATCGGGGTACGCCCCGGAAAGATTCGAATCAAGAAAGTAGTTTGCGTATGCTTTCCATAAATAACTTTTGTTTCTGCTACGTTTGAGCTGCGTTTCAAATTTCCGTGCTTCTTTTTGTGTTTGGAATGAACGCAGAAAAATGTACTTCCATGGCCCCCTGTTCTTGGTCGATTTGTTTAGCCCCTTGTTGTGTCCCTCAAGTCTGCGATAAAGGTTAGAAGTGGAACCGTAGTACCACTTGCCTGTTGACATAGATTCGATAATATAAGTATGGCACATGGAAAGGGACTATTATCCAGATGGTTAGTCGAGGGAG
>DATHKA010000439.1:0-2958 GCA_035489615.1 Chryseolinea sp. | reverse complement strand
AGAGACATTCTGTAAGTCAAGGTATGACTTACCCAATTCGCTTTTACGGGTCTCATGACCGGTAAAGAGTGCGATCTGGTCTTCGCTAATGCCTTCACTGAATAGAATATTGCCGAAAGTTTTTCGAGCCCAATATTGGCTAATCGTGTTCGCTACCGACATTCCTTTCTCAACTTCCCTATGCAGTCCTATCGAATGGGCGATAACCTTAAGGTAGCCATTTAACACCTCCGCCGATTTAGCGGAAGGCAACTTATTACCATAACGTTTTAAAAGAATCTCAGTATACCTATTCGTCGGATTCAAAACATGGCGTTTTGTTTCCTTACTCTTTTGAGTTTTCTCTTGAAAAAATCTAAATACTTTTCCTGTCTTGTCGTAATCAATTAACTCGATAGTCTGAAATTCAGGCAATCCCCTCAAACCTCCAATCATTATTTGAAAACAGAAAATATCCCTATACAACTTCAAAGTCGATAGACTAACATCATTGGCGAATGTACCTTTTAATACTTCTTGGGAGCGCAGTTCATCGAATAACGAAACATACTGTTTGAGTTTTGCTGACTTGAATTCGTAGTTGAACAAATCATCAAACTCAGATAATAGAAGATAATGTGTATTTCTTGTCCCCTCTTCAACTGATTCTCGAAATAGGTTAATTTTTATTGCATCGTAGTTGACCGGAGGTAGTAGCCCCTTATCCTGAAGATGCTTACCTACAACCTTCATACTAACCAATTGCTTTTTGACACCGGCTGAACGATACTGTTGCCGTTCCTTCCCGATAAATATTTCCTTGTTGTACTTGAGTGGATCGAACTGCTTTGCTGAAATGTCAATGTAGCCATGCTTATTAATCCAATGAATAAAGTTGGTTGCCCACTGTTGATTATAGTGGCTCACATGCGTTGAGACGTTGCTATTGGCTACATAGTCAAATAGACGTATAATTACGCGTTCATTTTGCTGATTTCTTAAGGTATCAAAGTAAACTGATCCAAAAATATGAAGCAGATTGTTTTTGTCGAATGCCTGTGTCGAGTAAATAGTTTCTGTATCAGTGTTCGTGAAATCAACCGCTTGCTTGAGCGCAATCAATTTATCCTTGTGACCCCCTTGTTCCTTTTTGCCATTAATCGTGATATTGTAAGAATAAGGAGTAACGCTTCTTACACGTTCCTGCTTTTTAAATTGTTCCAGTAATTCTGGTTCAATTTTTACTATCTCCTTTAGGGTCTGGTTTTCGAAAAAAAGAGAACTACAGATTAGTTTGATTCTCTGGTTGGTAAAGAAGTCGTTAGATTCCTTTAAATCATATTTCTTTATTAGGTGCTTCTTTAAGTCTTTTGGAAAGTTGTTAGGAAAGTCCGGTGAATCAAGAGACAATGGATCAATTACCACCTCATCATAGTGGTCTTCTTCAAAACCTTCTTCGTTGATGACTGAAGTTATTACAGTCTCCTTTCGCTTAGGATATTTTCGCCTTAGTTCGGAGAAATACGCCGACGGCTTTAGAGCGTTATAGATCGGCAAGTGTAATTCCTTGGTTCGGGCCTTTTTGTGGGTGGACAAAAAATGTCCACCGTAGGTCACGTCTTCAATTATTTGCTTCGTTGCATTGGGATTCTGATGCAGGTATTCTTTGACCTTTTTCCAAATTTCATATATTCTATCGTTTATCGTGGAGGTCTCTTCTGGCGTGTAATAACCGTTACGAACACGACCTTCTGAGAAAGATGCATGCTTTACCTTCATTCGTACACCGTTTGAATGATACACACCGATGTCGATAGTTTTATTCCTGTTCTTCCGAGCAACCGCACGGATGTTAACATAGGTGTCTTGCTTTTCTTGGTGGTGACTGTCTACTGACGGATAGACGCGGTGGTGATCAGTTAAATTATTGACATTCATGCAGGCCGGGAATTCTGAATAACCCTACAACAAAAATAACTTATTACCCCTACATTTTGTACAATATTACCCCTATTTCGCAATTAATCATCGATTCTGAATAGAAAACGCATGTAGTGAGCCCTGTCGGGGCTACAGATAAATTCAACTAAACGTTAAATCGTATGATCTGGTGGCGTTTGGCATTTAATACGCACGAATTTTATCCTGACGTATGAGAATGTCAAAATCCCACTTCTTTTTGATGAATCATTGACACCGTCCAGTCCTGACAACATCGATGTCTTTGTCAATGCTTTCAATCTTATAGAGTCGATAAGCCCGGACCGACATTTTCCAATCGCCAGAATAGATGAATCAAATTCCGGACATTACTCCGTCCTCAAACTATGCACCGGATTTTTCCTTGCCACGGCCACGGCTTGATAGAGCACTGTGATTACCGCAACCGACAGTGCCAGTAATCCCGCGACAGCGAGGAACTTCCAATCCATTTCTACCCTGTACACAAAATTCTGCAACCACCCATCCATCAGCTTGTATGCGATCGGACAGGCTACAATTATGCTGATGAGCACCAGAGAAACAAAATCACGCGACAGCAACATGCTAACACTTCCAACCGACGCGCCCAGCGCTTTCCGGATGCCAATCTCTTTCGTGCGGCGCTCTGCAGTGAATGCAGCGAGACCATACAGTCCCAGGCAAGCGACAAAGATCGCAAGCAAAGAAAAGAACATAACAAGTGTGCCTGTTGTTTGCTGAAGCTTGTATTGTCTGTCGAGTTGATCGTCTACGAAGTTGTAGTGTGCAGGCGTGTTAGGTTCATACTTTTTGTAGACAGCCTCGATGTCGCCGATGGATTTGCCGGTATCTCCCGCTTTGATTAGTATACCGGAATACCAGCCCTTTGATTGGAATGACAGCACCGCTGGCTCGATTGCTGCGGTCATCGGCCGGAAATGGAAATCTTCGAGCACACCAATGATCTGACCCGACACATCGTGCAACTTGAACGTTTTTCCTAGTGCCTCTTGTGGA
>DATHKA010000438.1:0-24800 GCA_035489615.1 Chryseolinea sp. | reverse complement strand
GGCGAGGGCGGTTCCCCAGGTATGGCCATGCAGATCGGATCATCACGAAGACACCACGTTGTTGACGGTTAATAACTTCGTCGAGCAGGTAGCCGCGTTAAAGGCCGAATTGGGTCTCAAAGAATTCTATCTGCATGGCCATTCCTGGGGAACCGCCCTCGCCCTCGAGTATTATTCGAAACACCCCGAAGGCGTCAAAGCACTGGTCTTCAATAGCCCATACTTCAATACGACGATCTGGAAGGCCGATGCCGACACCCTCATTATGACATTACCCGACTCGGTTCAAGCGGCGATCCATACGGGCGAGCAAACGGGAGATTTTGAATCGCCGTCCTATCAGATGGCGAATGAGGTATATGCGAAGAACTTCGGCGTGAGGAAAACACGCCTCATGAGCGAACTCGATACGGTCCCGGTGTCGGGAAGCAAATTCATCTATAACTATATGTGGGGGCCTACGGAGTTCACGGCTACGGGGACGCTGAAGACGTATGATAACATCGCCGCACTTACGCGTATTGCTGTGCCCACGTTGTTCATCACCGGCGAATTCGATGAAGCCCGACCGGCAACGGTTCATTACTTTCAAACGCTTGTGTCCGGATCGAAGTTTGCCATAATCGAAGGCGCTGGCCATAGCACGATGCACGACAATCGGGCGCAAAATATCAACGCCATTAAAACATTCCTTGATTCTCTGGACCACACGTTAACTCCCTTGTAGTCCAATATCCATGCAAATGAAAAGTTTCAACAAAGTGACGTGTATTGTTGTCTTCGCTGTTGCGGGCTACGCATGCAACAAACCAGCGCCCGACAATGTGGTGCACCAGCGGCTTCGACCGTGCAGCACAGATGGACTTGATTCAACCATCTTATGTGGAACGCTATCCGTATTCGAGAATCCCGATATAAAGACCGGCCGGAAGATTGATTTGAACATCGTCGTTATTCCGGCGATCCATCAAGGCGTGAACAAGGCTCCCATATTTTCCTTTGAAGGCGGTCCCGGGGTATCAGTTACAGCCGGTGCATCATTTTATGCCGACAGCATCAACTACTATCGCCTCGAACACGACGTCGTGTTGATTGATGTCAGGGGGACCGGTCGCTCGAATCCGCTACATTGCCGCCAACTTCAGTACACACAAAATCTTGAGCAGCAGCTTGAAGAGATGTATCCACCTGCTGCGGTTAAGGAATGCTTTGATTCGTTGTCGCAGCGGGCAGATCTCACCCAGTACACCACGACCAATATGGCACGTGACATCGACCAGGTGCGTGAATGGTTAGGATATGACAAGATCAGTTTGTTTGGACTTTCATTTGGGACCCGGCTGGCGCAGGTATACATGAAGATGTATCCCCAATTTGTTGAAAGCTGTGTGCTCTGGTCACCCACAACGACGTATTCCAAATTGCCTTTATATCATGCGCAGTTTGCGGATGAGAGTTTCGCGTTGATAGTCAAGGATTGCCAGTCGGATTCATTGTGCCATCTCAGCTTTCCGAACGTTGCCCTTGAGTTCGATGATCTGGCCAGACAAGGAAGTAAGAAACCCTTCCGGTATAAGCACGTAGGCGCGGATAAGATTACGCATGAGGTAATTATTCCGTGGTATGCTTTTCATACGAAGTTGCGTTCCCTTATGTATACGGCAGCCGGCATTCGGCAGGTGCCATTCCTCATTCACGAATGTGATCGAGGCAATTGGGAACCTTTCATCAAGCTGTTTCCTGAGCAAGCATCGTTCAATGATTTCATTGCAGAAGGTTTGTATCTGTGCGTAACCTGCACTGAAGACGTTCCGTTTATTTCGCAGTCGGAAGAGGATTCTCTCACAGACAACACCTATATGGGGCACTATCGGGTGGCGCAGCAACGGCAGGCCTGTGCGAACTGGGCAAAGGGAACCGTTCCGGACGGCTATTTTTCGCCGGTGGTATCCGACATACCCACGCTGATATTTACCGGCAATTTCGATCCCGTTACGCCGCCATCGGTAGCGCGGCAGATCGTCAGCACGCTGTCACACGGCAAACTCATCATCATTCCCCACATGTCTCATACCTTCGATGGACTGGCGAAGCCGGAGTGCTTTGATCAACTCGTTGTCGACTTTATCAGCCATCCTGAGGTAGAACTCGACGTGAAATGTATTAACGAAATGTTGCCGGGCAGCTATCAGATTTCGGGATAGCCAACCGCCGCCGGGCCGAGGGATTGCGTAGCACGGAGGGCCAAAACGCATGTAGGCCCTTTGATGCTCCATTCGGACCGGCCCACGGCCACAATTTGTTTTTTGTGTTTGAATGTTTGTAGTGGAATGACTTGGCGATGGCTGAATATTTTGGCTTTAGAGAATGCTACTGAAGTTTCGGTTGGCGATAACCTTCGTAGCCATTTCCTTCGCCTGGTCGTAAGTTTTGTTTTGCAGAAAAGGGCCCATGCTCGCCCGCTTCACACCCAGCGTTTGCAACTTGTCGAGATCTGGTAACCCCGGGAGGCACATCACATTGAGCGGAAGGTTCGTCGACGTAACTGCTTCTTCGATATCGTTCTCCATTACGATGAACGGCAGAAAGAGTCCGTCAGCGCCGGCAGATTTGTACAACTTTGCACGGCGTGTCGATTCGGTCCGCGCATCACTGGTTTTGAGCAGGTAGGTATCGCTTCGTACATTGATGAACAACGACTGCCCATCCGCAAGAAGTTTCTCTTTCAGGTAGCTGATCGTGCTGGCAAACTCTGCGGCGTTCCCCAAACTTCGTTTGGAATTCGTAATAACCGAGTCTTCCAGATTTATGCCAATCACCCCCGCTTCCAGTAACTTTTGAATATTACTGTAAATGGCCTCCTTTGTCTTTCCGTATCCCATCTCCAGGTCGATCGTTACGGGGAGCCGGACGGATGCAGCGATGCGCCTGATGATGACCAAGTATTCATCAAAAGGCATGGCTTCTCCGTCGTCGTAACCGAGCGAGGCTGCCACGGCTGCGCTAGATGTTCCTATGGCCTTGAAGCCACCTTCCTGCAGGAATATCGCACTCTTTGCGTCCCATGCGTTAGGCAATACGAACAGCTCCTTCACCTGGTGAAGAGCCTTGAATTCTTCGAATTTTGATTTCATTTTTTTTGACTGGATATCGTTTGATTATAACATCAAAAATGCGGCACCAGATACCGATAAAATTGTACAGAACAGAACTACTTATTGGGTGAAGCCAGAACTGCAGAAGAATTTTCTCCGTCGAAGCCAGAGGGCTTCATGCCTGTGAATAGCCTAAACTCCCGGATAAAATGAGACTGATCGAAATAGCCGCTTTGATAGGCGATTGCCGTTAACGACAAATCGCCTCTGCCCACCAGTACGAGGCTTTTCTGGAATCGGTTGATTTTGCTGTAGAGTTTCGGCGTGAGTCCGGTGTATTGTAAAAAAATCTTTTGAAGGTATCGCGAGGTAATCCCGTAACGCGCTGCCACGTTTTCAATATTGTCGAAGAAATCATCACGCGTCATTTCATTCATCACCAATTTTACGAGGAGGGTCTTCTCATTCCTGCGAGCAAACAACGAAAGGCGGCCGAGTAGAAAATTCTCGATGAGTTCAAGTCTTTTAGTAATGGTGCGGGCTTCCTGCAGCATCGCGTACAGGTCTTCGATCTCCTTTCCCATAAGGGCTCGGAGGTCAATCACCTGGTCATTGAACAGACTGATTTCTTCATGGAGGAACAAGGCGGCACCAAAAGGATGAAAGCGTATGCCCAGCATGCAACTTTTGCCCGATAGCCTGAGCGGTAGAGGTTGAAGTATCTGTCCCCAGAGTTCGATCTTCGAGGTCTGAGTAAACTCGCCATTCGCCGGCGTTTGCCACTGTGCGCCGTCCAGGTTGAACATCATTTCCACACAGCCGGTTGCGAACGCCTTGTCGTCGACGAGATGGTGAGCATCATTCTCATAGACGTAATAGCATTTCACATAGCTGCGCAAGCCTTCGGAGGGAATGTATTCCTGGTAGTTCAACACGTTAGCTAAGAGTCGTTAAAGTTGCGAAATTAAAAGAAACTGTAGGCGAATTTACGGTCCAGGAGTGCGGTAAATTGTACAAATCGGAACAACGTCCCTTATTTCAGATAAGGTCATTAACGCATGGTCGAAACACTAACTCCCCACCGGGCCCATTCTGTATGTGGATAAGCTGATCTCGGCCACGCCTGAGGAAATCATCGGAACGAAGGCTTTTAGTATGGCCTGCAGTTTCGCCGAGGAAACAATGCAACAGCCAGTTCAGATATCCAGATTAAAGTCTCTCAATACAATGTTGTCCATTCCCCGGGGATCGAAGGGGTACTCGATCAACTTTTGAAAGTTGTCGAGTGTAATAAGTACGAAGCTTCCCAACGCACAACACGCGTAAATCGTCCAGCTTGGAAGAGTGGAACCAAAATAATGCAACACGATCGGTGCTTGTAACAGAGGAAAGAGCAAGATGAACAGCGTTCCATAAAATCGAATGCCATGCATGGTTCTGTGCCGAACCAGGCTAATCAGGTACGTGGTGCTTTCGGTAACATCTTTCAGGTATCGGATAACCCGTAGCACGTTGCGCTTAGATATCTGTTCTCGGTACTTATCCGCGAACGCCATAATGTTGTTCAGGCGAACTTGCAGGGCTCCGTATTCTCCATGATAACCTTCCAACTGGCCAATCAACGTGGCGACCATTTCCTTTAACAGGTTGCGTGCTTCCGCCTTCTGTTCGTCGGGCAGGTCCCCGGAAACTTGCAGGGAATTGTGAATCGCCATTGAACCAGCCTTGAACTGGCTAAGATATTCCAGCGCTTTTTCCCGGCGCTTGAAGGCTGCTTGCAGCGAAAAATGCAGGGGAAACACCACCACGATCCCAAACAGGAGCAGGTTGTGATTGAGTTTTATGTGATAGTGGATGGCAAAAAATGCCGCCACCTGGGAAATGGCAATGGCCAGAAAAGTTCGTACATTGATATAGTTCAGCACCTTCATGTGACATGAAAACGAAATTGGGCCTGTTGTTCCTATTTGGAACCTGCGTTCTTTCGGCCTTTGCCCAGAAGGATACGCCTCTCTTTCAATCAAAAGAACCGCTCAATCTTCAGGCAACAGGATCTATCAAATCTATCAAAAAGGAAACAAACGATTCAACGTTTGTTCCGGTAAAGTTTCAATATGAGGCATCAGCCGGTAATTGGCAAACGCTGCCGATAGAGGCGCGTGTACGAGGCAATTTCAGGCTTCGTTACTGTTACTTTCCTCCGCTGAAGTTGAAATTCAACAAGCAAGATATCGAGTCAACGATATTTAAAGGCAACAAATCACTGAAGCTCGTCGTTCCCTGCCGCACCACGTCAGACATGAACAACCTGATCCGGCGCGAATACTTGTGTTACAAGTTTTATGAGACGCTATCGCCTTATCACTTCAAGACCCGCCTCGCGAATCTGGAACTCACGGAAGTGTCGGCCAAAAAACCTCATACGTTCGAATTACTTTCGTTCATGGTGGAAGACAACTCGAACGTGGCAAAGCGATCCGGGGGCCGCATCATGGAAGTGAAAGGATTGAGCCCGGCAGCGTTCGAAGAGAAACAGGCCTTGCGCAACGATTACTTCCAATTTATGATCGGTAACGCTGACTGGTCGGCCTTGTACCAGCACAACACGAATGTGCTATACGCAGATGGAAAGTATATCACGCTCTCGTACGACTTTGACATGTCGGGCTTTGTGAATGCTCAGTACGCACGGGAGAATCCACCCAACCTCGGTACGGGCGATCCGCGCGACCGGGTGTATCGTGGGTTCTGCCGAACTGAGGCAGCCATGCAAGAGGTCAGGAAAGAGTACCTGGACAAGGAAGTTGTTCTTCAATCACTCATAGCACAGGAGGCCCAGCAATTCAGTGAAATGGAGTTAAAGGATATGCACAAATACATGGATGATTTTTTTCGTATCCTCAAAAGTGACGACCTGTTCGAAAATCTTATTGTGAGGGCGTGCAGAGCCGAACATTGACCACCCGCAGCCGGGACTGTCGCGACACGAGGGAAATTCAGTAACTTGATCCTTCGCCAAAGGTTATGAGATACTGGTATCAAAAGCCGCATGATGGGTTATCGGACTATGTACGGACCGTGCTCGTCGCAGACATGTTGGCCGACGATGGCGATCCGAAAGTTCCGCTCTTTGTGGCGGGAATGCCTGCCGTGTTTGTCCAGTTGTCACCGGGGGAAAGCCTGCGGGCAGATGATGTAGCCGTTACGCTGTTTGGCGCAGCGGTTCCGCCGGATTTTCAGCTAACCGAGCGACATACCATTGTCCTGTCATATTTCTTTATGCCGTTTGCCATGGCTTGTCTGTTCGACCTCCCTGCCCGTAGGTTAGCACAAGCACCGATAACAGCCGATGACTGGAACAAACGCGAGGTGGTAAGATTGAAATTGCGCCTGGCGGGCTCGCAGACACCCGCACACTTAATCAGCGTGTTGGATGAATTCTTTGTCGGTTTGCTCACAAAACGTCTTCATACTTGTGAAGCGATCCGGGTGGCAACGGACAAGATCATGCTGAACCCTGATATGGATATGCTGAGCCATCTGCCTGATGAGGTTCACCTCACCAAGCGCACGTTTCAACGGATGTTCAAAAAATACGTGGGCATTAGCCCCACTGAGTATCGCCGCATATGTCAGTTTCAGCAGTCGTTTCAACAAGTAAGGACGCGGCAGTTTGATAAGCTATCCGACGTTGCAGTCGACAATGGATTTGCGGACCAAAGTCATTTCGTGCGCTCCTTTCGTGAGTTTGCCCAAACGACTCCGGGAAAATATATGGATGAAGGACTGCAGCCTAAGTGAATTTTGTCGTTTTTATTCTATGCCCGCGCGGGTCCGTCATGCTAGTTTCGTTAAACAATTATCAACAACATGAAAGAAAAAATCACTCCATGTCTTTGGTTTAACGGAGCGGCTAGAGACGCGGCGACCGTGTACTGCGCCGCCTTTAAATCATCCAGGATAACCTCTCAATCGCCATTCGTAACGGCACTGGAGATTGCCGGTCAACACATCACTTTGCTGGACGGAGGTCCCATGTACAAACCCAATGCCTCTATTTCGTTTTATGTGGGCTGCGAAACAACGGAGGAATTCGACCACGCCTGGAAGGCATTGAGCCTCGGGGGCGTCGTGGTGAGCAAACCCGCGAAAACATCGTGGAGCGAAAAGTATGGATGGGTGACTGATCCGTTTGGGGTTTCGTGGCAGGTAGGCGTCCAGCGTAAGGGCGATATCCGTCAAAAGATAACACCCTATCTGATGTTTACGGGCGACCAATATGGCCGTGCAGAGGCAGCGATAAAACACTACGAAGCAGTTTTCAAGAATGCGTCTACTGACGGCGTAGTGCGCTATGGTCCCGACGACGCACCCGAACAGCCAGGCTACGTGCGACATGCTGAAATACTGCTCATGAATCAAAAGTTCATGATGTCTGAAGTCGCCACAACCGACGTTCCTTTTAGCGAAGGCGTTTCATTGACTGTACATTGCGAGAACCAGGAGGAAGTTGACTACTATTGGAATAAGCTCACGGAAGGCGGGCAGGAAAGTATGTGTGGATGGCTGAAGGATCGCTTTGGCGTATCGTGGCAGATCGTGCCCACCATGCTGACGAAATTAATGAGTGATCCTGCGAAAGCTGGCAAGGCCGCCCGGGCATTCATGAGTATGCGCAAGCTCGACATCGAACAAATTGTGCAGGCGTCAATCGCCTGATCGTCATCCCATAACCCTTCTTTTGCAGGAAAAGCCAGGAAACACATCCTGGCTTTGTTAGTTTCACATTTGGTCTTAAATTACGTTCACAAAAGTTACTTATCATCACTTTTGTTCAGCGCTTCTCATTTTTTGGATCCCTGCTTATTCGTTAAGTGATAGGGTAAGGTAAAAAATTAAAAGGCATTCATGAACAGCAGGGTATTGGTACTTAATCAGGATAATAGTCCATTGATGGTTTGTTCTGTAGAACGGGCGTTTATCCTTGTATTCCTGAACAAAAGCGAGCTGGTAAGGCCAGCGAATGGGCACCGCTTGCATTCGATCACGAAAAGTTTCCCGATGCCATCGGTCATACGCCTCAATAGATATGTTAACGCCCCTTACAAGGGCGTTAATCTTACCCGGCAGAATATATTCAAGCGCGACAATTTCGAGTGCCAGTATTGCGGCACACGACGCGAACTTACAATCGATCACGTGATGCCACGTGCGAAGGGCGGCGGCGATTCGTGGCTCAACCTGGTGGCTGCATGCAAGCGCTGCAATGCCAAGAAAGGTGACTACACGCCCGAGGACGCAAACATGCCCTTGCGCAAGAAACCGTATAAGCCCTCGTACGCTATCTTTCTGAAAGACCACATGAGTGGAGAAGACGACGAGTGGGATTCCTATTTAAACGGCGCACATTCTCATTGATTTAACCTTTCTATTTAATGTTTAATCTTCAAGGAAAAACGGCGGTTGTCACTGGCGGTGGCAGTGGCATCGGCAAAGCGATCGCAGGATTGTTCGCCAGGCAAGGCGCGTATGTCGTGGTTGCCGATCTTAACGCAGCAGCAGCAGACGAAATGGTGGACGCCATTCAGGCAACATCGGGTCGGGCAATGGCCCTGCCTGTAAACGTGGCCGATCAGGCTGCGCTCAAAGAAGCGATCACGGGTGTTGTTTCGAAAGTTGGACGTATCGACATCCTCGTTAACAGCGCGGGCATTTCGCACATTGGCAAACTCGACACGACATCCGAGAGCGATTTCGATCGCATTTTCCAGGTGAACATCAAAGGTGTATACAACGCGATGCATGCGGTGATAGGCCACATGAAGGAGCAGGGCGGAGGTGTGATTCTCAACGTGGCGTCCGTGGCGGCAACGCTAGGGCTATCCGATAGGTTTGCCTATTCGATGAGTAAGGGCGCCGTGGTGTCCATGACCCTGTCGGTGGCTAAGGACTACATCAAGGACAACATCCGCTGTAATTGTATTTCCCCGGCCCGTGTTCACACCGCGTTTGTCGATGGCTTCCTCGCCCGCAATTATCCCGGCCAGGAAAAGGAGATGTTCGATAAATTGTCGAAAACCCAACCAATCGGAAGGATGGGTAAGCCCGATGAGGTAGGCGCGCTGGCCCTGTACCTCTGTTCGGACGAGGCAGCCTTTGTTACCGGCAGTGATTATCCCATCGATGGGGGCTTTGTTCGTCTCAATACCTGACACGTGATATGACCACACGGTGACCTGGCTGCGTTGTCGGATCAAATTCCGGCCAACATTCCGTGGATCTGGCCAGACGGGAGATTTCTCGTCCACGACAGTTGGGCTAGGCCAGATGATGTGCGGTAACTTTTTCTCCGATCTGCTGTCTCCACATCGCGTAATAGAGACCCTTTTCCACAAGCAAGGCATTGTGCGTTCCTGACTCGATAACACGTCCTTTCTCCAACACATAAATGCGATCCGCGTGCATCACGGTCGACAGTCTGTGGGCAATAAGGATGGTGATGTGATCTTTTGCCGTCGATACATCGCGAATCGTCTCAGTGATAGCCTCTTCGGTGAGTGAGTCAAGAGACGAGGTCGCCTCATCAAATACAATAATATCCGGTTGTCGCAGCAAGGCGCGCGCGATAGACAGGCGCTGCTTTTCACCGCCGGAGACTTTTACACCGCCTTCGCCGATGAGCGTGCCGAGCCCTTTGTCGGCACGTGCCAGCAACGTTTGACAGGCCGCCTTGTGCAGCACGTCGAGGCACTGCTGGTCGGATGCGTCGGGCCGTACAAACAACAGGTTTTCGCGGATAGTGCCGGCAAAGAGCTGCGTGTCCTGTGTGACGAAGCCGATCTTTTCCCTGAGCTCATTGAGGTCGATGCTTCCCCCAGGGATATCGTTGTAATAAATGGCTCCCGTTTTGGGCGGATAGAGCCCTACGAGCAACTTCACCAGCGTAGTCTTGCCGGAACCCGATGGCCCCACGAAAGCAATGGTCTCACCGCTTCTCGCCGAAAAGCTGATCCCATTCAGCGCGTTGGTACTGGCCGACTGATGCTTGAAACTTACATTGTCAAATGTGAGTGCAGCGACCTTTCCGACGGGTTCTGGATTGACGGGCTTGGCTTCCTTTGGCAATTTGAGTATTCGGTCAAAGTTCAACAGCGAGACTTCCGCTTCCCGATAAGCAATAATCACGTTCCCGAGTTCCTGCAGTGGCGTGAACAGAAAGAAGGAGTAGAACAGAAAAGTAAAGTACTTACCTGCGGAAATATCATTGTCGAAAATGAGCACCAGAAGAATAACGACCATGATACTGCGAATGAGATTCACGGTGGTTCCCTGCAGAAAGCTCATGCCTCTTACATACTTTACCTTCTTCAGCTCAAGGCCCAGGATTTTGAACGTAGTGTTATTTAATCGTTGAATCTCCTGATTAGCGAGACCGAGACTCTTCACGAGTTCGATGTTGCGCAGAGACTCGGTGGTGGAACCCGCGAGCGACGTGGTTTCTTTCACGATCGTCTTCTGGACCGTCTTGATTTTCCGGCTGAGCAACCAACTCGTCAAGGCGATGATCGGCACAGAAGCAAAATATACGAGGGTGACTTTGTAACTAACCGTCATGGAATAAACGACAACGAATATCATGGACACCAGACTGGCAAACAGTACACTGATGAATGATGTGATAAATTTTTCCGAATCAGTTTTTACTTTCTGCAGAATTCCGAGGGTTTCACCGCTTCGTTGATCTTCAAAGGTCTGATAAGGTAATTCCAGCGAGTGCTTGAGACCGTCGGCATACATGGTGGCCCCGAGTTTTTGCACGACGATACTGGTAAAATAGTCCTGCAAGTTCTTGGCAATGCGCGAAACCATCGCGGCGCCCACCGACAGGCCAATGAGGTAGAGAATGCCCCTTATAAATTCTGTGCGCGGCATGTTGACCCTTTTTTCAATAAAGTTGTCAACAATCTTGCCCGTGATGTGGGGATCGAGCAGGGAAAATACCTGACTGGTAGCGGCTAAGAGCAGGGCAACCGCGATAAGGCCTTTATAACTTTTTAGGTAACGAAGCAGTATTTTCATAGGTTGAAGGGGAATGTCGACGATGACACAACGTAAGGAACACTTCGACGGTTCGGGTGGTTCCGCGATCGTTAAAAACTGTTTTTTGTGTCAGTTTATTTTACGTTTTTCGCGTCACACTAGTATAATCCATTTACAATTCTATGAAGCTCCTCAGATTTGGTGACACTGGCAAGGAAAAGCCCGGCGTTATGATTGACAACACGATGTTCGATGTGTCGTCGTTCGGTGAAGATTTTGGCGAATCATTTTTCGGCACAGATGGCCCCGGCCGACTGAAGAGCTGGCTGGATGGCAACCTTTCCAGGTTGCCGAAAGTGAATGGTTCAACGCGTCTGGGCGCGCCGTTTCTTCGGCCCTCAAAGATTATTTGCATTGGGCTGAATTATATGAAGCACGCACAGGAATCGAACATGCCAGCACCGAAAGAACCGATCATTTTCTTCAAGTCAACCAGCGCGCTGACCGGACCCAATGATCCCCTGGTCATCCCGCGCAACAGCGTGAAGACGGATTGGGAGGTAGAGTTGGCTTTTGTTATTGGAAAGCGTGCAAGCTATGTCGACGAAGCGCATGCCCTGGAACACGTCGCCGGTTTCTGCCTGCACAACGACTACAGCGAACGTGAGTTTCAGCTGGAACGGAATGGTCAATGGGTGAAGGGCAAAAGTTGTGACACCTTTGCGCCCATCGGCCCGTGGTTAACTACTACCGACGAGCTTCCGAACTATGATAAACTGAAGATGTGGTTAAAAGTGAATGGCACCACGATGCAAGATGGAAACACCGACGATATGATATTCGGCGTACCACACCTGGTGAGTTACCTCAGCCAGTTCATGACGCTGCTGCCAGGAGATGTGGTTTCCACCGGCACTCCCGCTGGTGTGGGGCTCGGATTCAAACCGCCTGTGTATCTGAAGCCTGGCGATGTAATTGAGCTGGGAATTGAGGGCCTCGGAACTCAAAAACAGCAAGCACAGGCTTACTGATTCCTTCCCAAGGACCAACCGAGTCATACGTGAAAGGTTATCAATCTGGGAAAAGCAGGTTAGGCCAAAAGTATTTGCCACGGTATCCCTATATTCAGGGATGAAGCCTCCGTTTAGACACTCTCTGCTGGTCCTAACGCTGGTCCTGTTGGGCATGGCGCGCGTCCTGGCGCAGGATGCCCATGCGCGGCTGAAGGCTGGAGAGGCAGCTATCACCGAAGGCAAATTTGATCGTGCCTACGATCTCATGGTGAGCGCGATGCGTGAGGCGCGGGCAAGCCGGCAAACGGCCGCGTTCCTGCAGGCGGCCAACGGTGTGGCCCGCCTGGGCCTGGACAGGAAAGCAAACTATGATTCTGCGTTCGCGTTAACGGAAGAGGCTGTTCGAACCGTTGCCTTTAGTGCCCGCGACACGTCGCTGGCTGTGCTGTATTACCACCTTGCCCGGTTTCACGATGCGGCTGCCCGGTTTAGTGATGCAGCATTTCATTCCGACGAAGCAATACGCTACTACAATAAGGCGCTTTCCATTCATAAGAATACGAACAGTGAGTCCCTTCAGGCGGCCAGTTGTTATTATGGCTTGGCCGATGTTTACAAGTACACGGTATTTAATTTTCAGCTGGCGGAAGAATGCTATGAGCGCGCACTGGGGATCCGGGAAAAATTGCATTTGACGGATACCATTACCCTGTTTAGAAACTACTATGGACTGGCAGCCACCAACCGGTCGCAGCACGACTATGAAAAGGCAATAGCCTATGGAACAGTAGCCGTAGCGTTAGCGCAATCACTGGATATCGTCAGGCAGGAATTTGCCAATAGCATGATCGGCAATGTGTATCGCGACATGGGTAATTCATCGGAAGCGATACGATCGTATCAGCAGGCGCTCAAGTTGAACGAGACCACGGGGGATCCTGTGGCGCGCGCGTCGCATTTACAGAATCTGGGCGAGACCATGCAGGGCGATTCGCTGTACGACGACGCCCTGCGTTACTACAGCCAGGCAGAACGGTTGTACCGGTCCATGAAGAATCGTGACGAGCGATTATTCATCCATATGCTCAAGCAAAAGGCAATGGCCTACACGCAGAAGGGTGACGTTGTCAATTTCGAAAAGGCGGTTGAGGTGATCTTTTCAGAGTTGAAACGAACGGGACGATCGCGCAGCAACGACGCGGGAGAGACTTACTTGATGATCGCCGACCACCATGCGCGCACCGGGAAATATTACACCGCGGTAGATCATTGCCAGATGGCCTTGGTAGCTTCCATTCCGCAGTTCATTTCGATGGACACTAAAGATAACCCGACCATTGCCATGATCGGCACCAGTTTCAATGCTGGCGAGATACTGGCCAGAAAAGGTGAGTACCTCAGCAGGCTCTATCGCGCCACAAAGCGCGGTGCCTATCTCGACGAGGCCCTTATTTGTCTGTACATGGCTGAGCAGCTACTGTCGGAAGAACGCAACAGGCTCGATACCGAAGATGCCAAGTGGGCTTTTCTCGATACCAAGTATACGGTGTATGAAAGCATAATCGCCTCTCTGTACGAATCCTGGATCGGGGCGCATTCAAACGAGGCGCTGATGCAAGCCTATCAATACTTTGAGCGCAGCAAGGCACGTTCCTTGTCCGACGCATTGGCAGCGGCTGAACAAGCACGGTTGATTGGTGCTGACGACAGCCTGCTGCAGGTGCATGGACGTTTGAAAGCAGAAGAATTTACAACCGAGAATCGCATCAGCGATATGGTAACCCGGGGGAGCAAGCACGTAGAAATATCGCCGTTGCGCGAACGCCTGGTTTTACTCGACCGCCAGTTACAACTGTGCACCAAGGCCATCGAAAAAAAATACCCGGGATACTTCAGCGCGATGTATGGGCAGACTCTGAATCCCCTGCCCGATGTGCAGGCTATGGCGCGGGAGGAGGGGCGTGTGGTATTGGAGTATTTTTGGGGTTCCGAATGGGTGTATGGCATGAGCATATCGTCGGACACGATCGTATTTGAACGGATTGGTCGCACAGAGGTCATCCGTGCCGACATCGATAAGTTGCTTGTGCATCTTCATGATGAACACGCCAGCGTCAGCCCGGTCGTGTTCCAGAACTTCGTTACATCAGCCCACACGTTGTATAAGGTACTTGTAGAACCTTTTGAATCACTTTTCGGGAGTGCATCGTTGCAAATCATCCCCGACGGCAATATAAACCTGGTACCCTTTGACATTCTGGTGAAGAGGCTACCGGATAAACCGGTTGTTGACTACCGTAGCCTGGAGTATCTGTTGAAGGCCCGCGCCACAGGCTACGCTTATTCAACCGCGATGCTCAGAAAAGTCAATCGGCGCAAGGTGAGCCACCCGTCTTTACTCGCAGTGGGCTTCACAGGCGGTCAGCGCGAACGTGCCGCAGACGACGAGATGATGGCATTGCAGGAGATTGAGGGTGCCGAAAGGGAACTTGAGGCACTGTCGGCCCGTTTCCAAAATGGAAGATTTCTGCGGGATAAGGAAGCGACGGAATCGAACTTCAAATCGCTGTCGCCACAGTACGACATTATTCACCTGGCCATTCACGGGAGGGGAGACCGTTCCAGCAATTTTTCGGCTAGCCTTTTCTTTCGATCCGTATACGATACCATTGACGACGGCATTTTCCATGCCTATGAACTATACGGATTGAAACTCAAGGCTTTGATGGCTGTGTTGAGCGCCTGTGAGTCAGGCATTGGCAGAGACTATCGCGGCGAGGGAATGATCAGCATGGCCAGTGCATTTACGTCTGCCGGATGCGAGAATACGTTGATGAGCCTTTGGAAGGTTAACGACCAGGCGTCGATTGCATTGATGGATAACTTCTATCAACAATTGCTTACCGGAATGCCCATAGACGAAGCGTTGCGAAAGGCAAAGCTGGACTACCTGGCGCTGGCAGACGAGCTTACGGCAGATCCGAAGACATGGGCCCCCTTAGTCGCCTATGGAAGCCTGCACCAGGTTTTCGAAACAGACTACGGTCGTCTGCCTCTCATCCTGGTGCTGGCATTTGTGGTGTTGGTGATGGGGGTGGGAGTGTTTTACGCGCGTAAACGCGGCCGTTACAGACTCGGTGGTTGAAGGTCGCCGTTGTAGCGTCGTGCGTACATAACGTTCGCGGCGCCCGGACTTTCGTGACGATAGTCGATCGATTCGATCTTCCCGAATGTCGGTTTGATGTTCTCTACGTATTTTTGGTCAAAGCCCGGTACCGGCTTGATGGAGATCATGGAGTTGTACACCTCGGTGCGCCTGGCGATTTCATCCAGCACCCGGTTGAGATCTTTAAAAATCGCCGTCAGTCCGGCTCGCGAACTCAGGTGTTCATTGATTTCCAGAACCCTGTCGTCAGGATTGAGGTCAAGGTTGAACGAAATCTTGGATACCTTTTCTCCAGTTAAAAGGGCATCCACCGAGAGCGTGAAATTAATTTCTATCGGCTCAGAAGAAGCGCCTGATTTAGGGTCAGTCATAAGAGAAGTTTTTTGTGGTTATGATTAATAAAATATACGAGATTCTATTCGGTAATCGCTCCCTCAATCTGGGGGGATAATTATGGCTCGATTGACGTGGTTACTCCAATTCTTTTAGAATTTCCTTTGCTTTATCGGCGTATGATGCATCCGTTGCAGCCAGCTCTTTTAACAAGGGAAGCGCCCGCGTTTTGTCATCATCCTTTAAATAGGCAAGGCTGAGAAACCATTTAGCCTGCATCGATAGCTCACTTGACTCTCCGGCAAGTTTAGAAAAATTCACAATCGCCTCGGCCGTATTTCCAAGCATCAGGTTGCAGTTTCCCAATAACAACAGGACACCTGGGTCCTTTTGCCGCTGGAGAACGGTGCGAAACAAAGCGGCCGCCTGTTTGTAATCACCCTTCTCGTACGCCTTGAACGCATCGGTGCGATCGTTGGCGAGCGACTGGCCACGCAGGGTGGGTTCAAAGACGTTCGGATAAGGCCGGAAGTGATCTTCGTACAGGTCTTCGGTGGTAACCCCAGGCATGAGTGCAAAGCGGGCAACAATGATCAACGCGACCACTGCGGCGGCCAAGGCGTACCAGCGACGATTGCTGGATTGCCTGATCGCGGTGTGGGGATCTTTCAATGTCGCCTCCATGCGTTTGAGCTGCTCGAGCTCATCTTTTAATCCCTGTATGCGAATTGCGCCGATAATGTATTTCTCCTGTTCCACCAGCGTACGAAAACTATCGTCTGTATTGATGCGCCTTTCGAAGCTTGCGGCGTCGAATTCAGACAATCCCTCGTCGAAGTACTTTTCGATCAATTCAATGTCTCTTTCAGTGTGGTTCATGGTCGAAATAGGTTGATTGTGTTGAGGTTTCCTCCAGGAACAATTTTCGCAAGCGCGCCATGCATTTGCATTTCTGGTTCTTGGCGGTATCTGGATTTTTGTATCCGAGCGCGTCGGTGATTTCCGTCATATTCTTTTTCTCGAAGTAGAACAGTTCAACGAGTCGCTGGCAGGGTTGTCCAAGCTTTTCCAAAGCCAACTTGGCGCGTGTGAAGAGGTCGTCATCCAGGTGATCCGATGGCTCGTCGATCAAGTATTCCTTCAGCCACTTTTCCTTCGCGATGGGCACGAAACGTTTTTCCTTTCGCTGTCGCTCGCGTGCGATATTCTTGCCGATGCCAAACAAATAAGTTTTCACACTACTTACCAGATGCTGGAGTTTTCCTGTCCTTACGTTGTCATAGAAAATCATGATCGTCAGCTGGTAGATGTCCTTACTGTCGTCCATCGAACATTTGAACTCCCGGATCATCCAAAGCAGGAATTCGTCGCGATAGTTCTCATAAACCGCAGCAAGTGCTCCCTCTCCCTGTGTCCTGATTGTCTTAATTAGATCATCTTGACTCATGACAGCGCTCTTTATGTTAACCGATCAAACAAGTAACCTTCACGGGTGCCGAAATTTGCGCGATGTCTTTAGTTTACGCAGGCACTGAAAAAAAGTCGGAACAACAATCCCGTCGAAGTTAGGATTTTTCTGTTGAATAAGGTTGATTTTGACGCTAGCAGTCGACTTTTACGATAAATCAGAAAAAAATGCCTACGGCATGGGTTACACAGCGGCGACAGGCACATGAAGGATACTGAATTAAACAACAAAACCTTCTAAACACCAAAAGCATGAGCTCGTTCACAGGCAAAGAAAAAGAGGTATTGGCCCTGATTTCAACCGGCCTAACCACCAAAGAAATTGCAGGCAAGCTGAATATCAGCTACCACACGGTGGAGACACATCGCAAGAATCTGTTGCGTAAGTCAGAAGCAAAGAATTCAGCACAACTTGTGCAGATGGCGTATGCTCAGCAACTGATTGCCTGAGCGCCCGAACGTTGTGTCTGATGCGATAGTGTCGGGTCCTCGACAATATTAAATATTCTATGGTTTGGTTAGGTTGGAGGCTGTCGTTCCGGGCAGCCTTCTTTCGTTTGCGGTAGGTTGCGCCGCCAAAGCCGGCCCTTTTTTATAAAATATACCGATCGGTATATTTTATATTTTTCTTGCTTATCTTTGTCCCGTGAGCAAGTCATCGCGTACACCGTCTAAGAACTCCAAGTTACCGGCAAAGGAACTGCGCGCAGGCGAACCTGACAAACCGGCTGATGACGACGCGACACCCAACCTGTCGAAGGCCGCACGCACGCGCGAATTCATTCGTGAGCAGGCGGCCCCAATCTTCAACAAGCAGGGATTCGCCGGTACCTCATTGGGTGACCTCACGGTGGCCACGGGACTCTCCAAAGGCGCTCTTTACGGCAACTTCAAAGACAAGGAGGGAATAGCACTTGCGGCATTCGGCTATTCAATGGAGCAGATTCGAAAGGTCATGACGTCGCGCCTCGATCCGTTGTCATCGAACAGGCAAAAGCTTGTTGAGCTCTTGAATTTTTTTGGCGAATACGTCATGCATCCCCCCATTCCCGGTGGATGTCCAATGATAAATTACGGTGTTGAGGCCGATGACAGCCAACGTTTTATGCGCAAGGTGATTGCCAGAGAAATGCAATCGACGATGGGCTTTATTCAACGATGCCTGGAGAAGGGTACGGAGAGCGGCGAATTTAAATCCGACTTCGAAGCCCCCGCCATCGCGCAATTGATTTTCTGTGCAGTTGAAGGCGCCATTGTGGTATCGCGTGTTACCGGTTCGCCAGCGCCTATGGCAGCCGTGGTAGCGCAGTGCCGGACAATGCTGGATCGCCTGGCGGGTTAACAATTTATTCAATTCATTTAAATACTAAGAGAGTAAGAGCGTCATGAAATCACCGAGAAGAGTAGTCGTTACCGGTTTAGGTGCCGTTACACCGCTGGGCAATACCGTACCGCAGTTTTGGAACAATCTGATCCAGGGCCAGAGCGGTGCGGCCCCTATCACACGATTCGATGCCTCGCGATTTAAGACCCGGTTTGCGTGCGAGGTGAAAGGGCTTGATTTATTGGAACATTTCGAAAAGCAGGAAATCAGAAAGATCGATCCGTTTACACAGTACGCATTGATTTCCTCGGCAGAAGCCATTAAGGATGCCCACCTCGATGTGGATAAGGTTGACAAGACCCGGGTCGGCGTAATTTGGGGTTCTGGCAATGGAGGCTTTCACACTTTTCAGAAGGAGGTAATGGAATACGCCAAGGGCGATGGCACACCACGGTTCAATCCATATTTTATACCAAAGGTTATTGTTGACATTGCGGCAGGCTGGATCTCGATAAAGTACGGATTTATGGGACCGAACTTTACAACGGTATCGGCATGCGCTACATCCACTACGGCCATCATCGACGCCATGAATTACATTCGCTGGAACAAAGCTGATGTCATCATTACGGGCGGATCGGAGGCGGCAGTGAACGAAGCCGGTATTGGTGGTTTTGGGGCACTCAAGGCGTTGTCTACGCGGAACGAGGAACCCCGTACTGCGTCGCGTCCGTTCGATGTCGACCGCGATGGCTTCGTGATGGGAGAGGGTGGTGCCGCGCTTGTGCTGGAATCGTACGAACACGCCGTTGCGCGGGGCGCGACGATCTATGCCGAAGTGGCCGGCGGTGGCATGTCGGCAGATGCTTATCACCTCACGGCCACGCACCCTGAAGGCGCGGGCGCTTTGTTAGGTATGCGGTGGGCACTGGAGGATGCAGAGATGACGCCATCAGACGTGGATTATCTCAACCCGCACGCAACGTCAACCCCTGTCGGCGACGAAAGCGAAATGAAAGCAGTGTCAAGATTCTTCGGCGACCATATCGACAAACTTCAGATCAGCGCCACCAAGTCCGCCACCGGTCACCTGCTTGGCGGAGCCGGAGCAATCGAAGCCATCATCTGCATCAAGGCCATCGACGAGGGAATCATTCCGGCCACGATCAATACGCGCAACATTGATCCCACTTTACCCAGGGGACTGAACATCGTTACCGCGCAATCGAAACGACAACCGATAAATGTCGCGATGAGTAACACGTTCGGATTTGGAGGTCACAACGCTACGGCTGTGTTCCGCCGTATCTGATCCTTCCACCATTAATACTTTTCAGAAATCTGATCATCGGATTCAGAAAGCCTCTCGATTTCGGTTTACGAAGTCCGGAGGCTTTCTCCTTTGGGGCGGCCTCGAGGCTTATCCAACGTATAGACATACCGTTCGGTTAGGGTTTAAACATGAATGTTTGAACTGTTATTGATTTGATTGTCAGATAGTTAACTAAGAATCGATTTCGGTTCTGATTTCTCCAATGTCAAATCGATTACGGTGATTTTTTGCGCAAAATCACCGCTTTTGGAATGCGTCCTTCCGAGATTATTTGTGAATCATCTGCCGGTCTTACCAGAAACTGATTCGCCCGATACGGCCGTGTCGGCGTGACGGAGACGGTTAGATCCAGGATCATTCTCACACCTAACCCTAAGCTATGAGCAGTCATTACGCATTCCCTTTCGGGGGTGTGGGTGCGTTGTCGTTTCCCTTCAACACGCATTCCTCCCTTCGTTTTTGCACCGCTGTGACATCGGCAATATGGCCCGATGATTCTACCATGAACTGTGATCACACCATCACAGTTGGTGACCGCCAGGTACCTCTTAGCCTTCATCAAACCGACGCACGATGAAGACAACACGCGAGCGCCTCATCATCTGTTTCGTACTTTGTTTCCTGACGGTCGCCGTGCAGGCACAAATTCGTGCGATCGGCGGCAAAGTTCAGGATGTTCAATCGGGCGTGGCCCTTCCCGGTGTTTCAATTTTGATCAAGGGTACCAACAACGGTACCATTACCGACTCCGAGGGTGGCTACGAGCTTCGGACCGATCTGGTTGACCCCACGCTCGTGTTTTCTTTCGTCGGATTTGTAACCCAGGAAGTCTCCGCCGGCAGCTCAGCAACCATTGACGTGACCATGAATGAAGATTCAAAAACGCTTAGCGAGGTCGTTGTAACGGCACTCGGCATTACGCGTGAACAGGAGTCGTTGGGTTACTCCGTTCAAAACGTATCGGCTTCCGGTATGGAGCAGGCGCGTGAGACGAACTTTGTAAACTCACTCGCGGGGAAAGTAGCCGGCGTCCAGATTACCGGATCTGCCGGCAACATCGGCGGGTCTTCGCGCATTACGATGCGTGGCATCAACTCCATCAGCGGAAGCAACCAACCGCTGTTTATCGTAGATGGAACGCCCATTGACAATTCGAACTACAATGAATCGGGTACCACGCAGGCACAGGGGGGGCGCGACTATGGCAATGTGATTCAGGACATCAATCCCGATGACATAGAATCGATCTCTGTGTTGAAGGGTGCCAACGCTGCGGCGCTCTATGGAAATCGGGCGTCCAACGGCGTGATCCTGATCACCACGAAGAGCGGACGCGGGCGCAAGGGCATTGGTGTAAGCTGGAACTCGACTTACACGTTCGAGAAAGCGTATATCCTGCCCGACTATCAGAATGAGTATGGAGGAGGGTATGTACAGGAATTCGCGACATTGGACAATGGTGAACAGGTTGCCGAAATGGCGGCAGATGAAAGCTGGGGCCCACGCCTTGACGGCCAAATGGTACGACAGTGGTATAGCTTCTATCCGGAACTTACGGAATACTACGGTAAGGCTACACCTTGGGTAGCTCATCCGGATAATATCAAAAACTTTTTTGAGACTGGGCATACGCGCTCCAATAACATCGCGCTTGAGGGAGGCAACGATCTGGCCACCTTTCGCCTCTCATACACCAACGTTGATCAAAAGGGAATTGTGCCGAACAGCTCGCTGAAGCGCAATACTTTTAGCATTAATGGTCAGGTGAAGTTGGCACCAAAACTTACGGCCGCCGCCAAAATCAACTACGTGAGTTCCTCGGTAATCGGCCGGCCGCCCACTGGCGGATGGAACGGCGATCGTGCCCTGGGCCTTGCCTTCAATACATGGTTCGAGCGACAACTCGATCTGGAGATGATGAAAAACTATCGCTCGCCCGCGGGCCGAATCCTGAACTGGAATCTCAGCAGCCCTGAGAACCTGGATCCCTACTATTGGAACAACGACTATTTTGTTCTTTACGAGAACTATTCGGCCGATTCTCGCAACCGCGTGTATGGAAACGTATCGTTGACCTACGACATCACACCACATCTTAAGATTACGGGATTCGCACGCACAGACTTTTATGACTACAAGCAGGAAGATCGTTTGGCGGAGGGATTTATTTACCAGACGATGTATGAAAAGTCGTTGCGAAAGTTTCAGGAAAATAATTTTGAGATCCTCGCCCAATACAATCGGGAACTTTCGAAGGACTTCTCACTTTCGGTGAACGTGGGCATGAATTCACGGCGTACGAAGACCGACTACACCTACGGAAAAACGCAGGGAGGGTTGAGTTCTCCGAACTACTTCAACCTGAAAGCTTCCACGGATCCGGTACTGGTCGACGATGCCCAGAGTGACCTTAAGGTGAACAGTATTTATGGCAGTGCCAGCCTGGGCTTCAGGAATTTCCTCTATGCAGAGGCAACGAACCGGGCAGACTGGTCTTCCTCTCTTCCCCTTGACAACAATGTTTATTATTTTCCTTCTGTATCGGGAAGCTTCGTCTTTTCTGAACTGATGAAATCCTCGACGGTCTCATTTGGCAAAGCACGCCTCGGATGGGCGAAGACAGGCAATGGCACGGATCCTTATCGCCTGCTGAACTATTATGAGGCACAAAGACCCTACGGCAGCCAGCCGGTATTTTCGGTGCCAAACTCATTAAACAACGCCAAACTCAAGCCTGAAGAAACGACTTCTGTTGAGGCCGGTATCGAGGCCAAATTCTTCGGCAATCGCGTAGGCTTCGATGTGACGGTGTACAAAAAGAAATCGACCAATCAAATCATCCCGCTTACGGTTTCGGGAACCAGTGGATATGCGGAGGCCATTGTGAACGCTGGCGAGTTGGAAAACAAAGGCATAGAGGTATCGTTGATGGCAACGCCGGTCCGAACGCCTGCCTTCTCGTGGGATATCGGTTTCAATTTCGCGCGCAACAGGAACAAGGTAATTGAACTGGCGGCAGGCCTGGAGAATTATTCACTTGGTTCCACGATCGTGAGCGTGAACGCATTCGTGGGCGAGCCTTACGGTACGTTGATTGGCACCGGCTATGCGATTGATGATCAGGGACGACGCCTCGTCGATGGCGATGGATACTACGTTCAACAAACCAACAAGAACCTCGGCAGCATCCTGCCGGACTTTACCGGCGGCATAACGAACACGTTAAGCTACAAGGGTTTCGAGTTGTTTGCGCTGGTCGATTTTCAAAAGGGTGGTAAGTTGTTTTCACGCAGCAGTGAGACTGGCGTTTACTCTGGTTTGATGATTGAGACTGTCGGCGACAACGACCGCGGCGTTCCGAAGCGCGACCCGGTAGCGGATGGGGGAGGTGTGCGCGCTACAGGGGTAACGGAAACGGGAGAGGAGAATGCCATCTACCTCGAAGCACCTGTTTATTTTAAGTACCTGACCGATAACATATCTGAGGAATATGTTTTTGACGCCACATTTGTCAAGTTCAGAGAGCTACGGCTAGGCTATACGTTTCCTCGCGCATGGTTCAGGAGCACGCCGATTCAGTCAATTGGGTTGTCGTTCGTGGGAAGAAATCTCGCGGTCCTGTACAAGGCAGTGCCTCATGTTGACCCGGAGGCTGCGTTGGGATCTGATAATTTTCAGGGAATAGAAGACTCGCAGGTTCCCAGCACACGGTCACTCGGTTTCAATCTCAATGTCAAATTTTAATGAGCCACACTATGAAGAAAATATTTGTGATCAGTTCATTCCTGCTGGCGCTCGCCGCGTGTGAGAAAGACTTCGAGGAGATCAATACCAATCCGAACGATCCGAGCGTAGTGGCAACGGCTGACCTGATGGCCGGCGCACAGCGATCGCTGGTCCGCAGCCTTTTCGGTATGTACGACGACTGGGGAATTGCGTATATCCCACACGTTTATATGCAGTATTGGGCCGCCACACTCTACACAAACGTAGACCGCTATGAAACAATCACACTCGATTTCACCGACTTCTATGTTGAAGCGCTGAACGACTTCAATGAGGTGATCGAACTGAATAGCGATGAAAAGATGATGTTGGAGGCGGCAAAATACGGGCCCAACGAAAATCAAATTGCCGTGGCGCGTATCATGAAGGCGTACACGTTCCACAACCTGACGGACATTTGGGGTGCTATTCCATACAGCGAGGCGTTGCAGGGCAATTCAGATTTTACGCCTAAGTATGATGATCAACAATTCATCTATGAAGCATTGATCACGGAGCTTACGGAAGCGGCCGCGCAAATAGATGAAGACGCCGGATCAATTGAAGGCGATATCATCTACGGTGGGAACATGGCGGCGTGGAAACTGTTCGCCAATTCACTGCGGTTGCGATTGGGAATGCGGCTTTCGAAGGTGGCGCCCGACAAAGCGCAAGCAATTGTAGCGGAGGCCGTCCACGCCGGCGTGTTCACCAGCCAGCGCGACAATGCGGTGTACCAATATCTGGCGTCAGCGCCGAACAACAGTGGATGGAATCAACAGTATACGTTCGGAGCACCCGAGTACGCGTGCTCCGAAATACTGGTGAACCGGCTGGTGGAACTGGACGACCCGCGACTTGAGGCCTATGCCCAGCCAAGTGAGGCGACCGGCGAATACGTGGGCATGATTTACGGGGTGAGCAACGCCGAAGCGGGGGGTATCGGTTACTCGAATGTCTCGTTGCCGGGAGTTCGCGTATTATCGACCGAGGAACCCGCTATTCTTATGGGATATTCCGAGGTTCTGTTTTTGCAGGCAGAAGCTGCCGCGAAAGGGTGGATAAATGACGAACCGAAAACGTTGTATGAGCATGCCATTGCGGCTTCGTTCGAATACTGGGATGTTTCCCTTGATGGCGATGCATTGAATTCGTACCTTCAGCAGGATGGCGTTGCCTACGATGCCGATAACTACGAGAAATCGATCGGCGAACAGGCATGGCTTGCGTTTTATACGCAAGGCCCCGAAGCGTGGTCGTCGTG
>DATHKA010000437.1:0-16448 GCA_035489615.1 Chryseolinea sp. | reverse complement strand
ATGATAGTATTTCCTTCAACACTATAGTTCTCAGCTGCAAAGATAACCAGATCATAGCCGGCCGGGAATTCGTGATTTTCATCCAGCACTACCAAATCTGCCAGTTCGACAACTACAGGAGCACCATTCGTCGACACAAATGTTTTATTGGTTCCTTCAATGATCAGGGGATCGTCGACGGGTTGCACGTCTATCGTAATCGTAAAGACCTCGCTGTTGTCTTGCCCATCATTGACAACGACCGGGATGCTCAACGGACCGTTGAAGTTGCCCTCCGGCGACAGCACATTTCCTAGCAAAGTGTAATGCTCTCCACTGAGCACATTAATAGTCAGATCCCCGGGTGCGTTATCCGGATCCTCGATGAGCAACATATCCAAATCGATCGTGATCTCAGTGTCTTCCAGCAATGTCAAAGGACTCCTCAGACCAATGATCTGTGGAATGTCGTTGACCGGGGTAACGGTCAGGTTGAAGTTGAAGACATTGCTGTCATCGCTTCCGTCATTGACCTTCACCGGGATTGTTAAAGTGCCGTTGAAGTTCGCGGCGGGGTGAACAACACTTCCCGTCACCGTGTAGCTCGTTCCGGATGCTACCGTCAATGTCATGTCCGATAGCTCGTGGTCGTCGTCCACGATAACCAGCTGATTAGTGGATAGGGTAAACAAACCGTCTTCATTGACTGCGTAGGCGGATCTTTGTGAGGTAATTTGTGGGATCGTGTTGTCTCCTGTCACCGTTAGCACAAAAGCACTTTCGATGGTATGATATTCGTCCTTTACGCTGATGGTGATGGTTGTTGTGCCCGTGACATCGGCTGCGGAAACCAGCGTTATCTTTATTCCACCGGATTTCTTTTCTATCGCTATGTCTCCTGAACGAAGAACATTCGTGTTGCTCGAACTCGCGGTGATGGTCAGTGAAGTAACGGGCGTCTCATCAGTTATGAGGGTTTCCACCGAAAGCGATTCCAGGGATTGCATAGTCTGATTCGGAATCGCCTGAACAACCGGCGCCCGCGTCACATATTGTGCGTTTAGCGTTACATAGTTCGAGTACGCCGGACCAACATCATTGACGGCGTACATCCTGTAAGTATAGGTTTTTCCCTGCGCAAGGTTCCTGTCTAAGTAGGTGTTAACGGGCGCGTTCAAAGTATCGATGTACACGTACGGGTCGCTGTCCGTTTGTCGCTCCAGGAAATATCGCGTTGCGTTCAGAGAATGATTCCAGCTGAGCTGCAGGTCAGCGGGTCCTGCCTGAGTTACCAGCGGATTGCCCGGATCGGTAGGACATTCCACCACCCGGATATCATCAAATGACAATGCCTGGTTCGTCGCCCTTGACAATATGCCCACGATCCTCAGCCTGGCGATATTCGACTTGTAGGCGTTTAGGTCCACTTGCTGTCTGTACCATCCTCCACCTTCGTTGGCGAATCCACTCAGGTATTGCCAGGTAAGTTCTTCATCGTCGGTCGCATAAACTGAAATGCCGCCACCGGAAGATGCCAGGTCCACCAGCTCGCCCGATACATCAAAAACGAGGCAGGGGTTGATCATGCCAGAGAGGTCAAAATTGGGACTCTCGATGGCCGCCACAGTGCCGGCTGTATGGTAAGCACTTTCTATCCGAAGTGCGTACGTGCCGTCGGCAGCGCCAAAAACATATCCATGCTTCTTCCAATCGCCCGGGAGAGGAAGCCCGTTAATGGCTTGTTCCTCATCGCCTTCCAACTGGTGCCATCGCCCTGCTATTCCTTCAAAACTTTCGAAATAGGGGAACGCTGAAATGATGGCGTCATCAGTGCTGAAAATATTGCTGTAGTAGGATTCGCCATTGTCATTAAATGCCTTCACCCGATAATACCGTGGTGCATCCACCGATATATTCTCACTGAAACTGGTAACGCCTGCAGCAACGCTACCTGCCTGTACAAAACTCTCAGGATCAGTGTCAGATCGTTCAATAATAAATCCGTCTTCGGTGTTTGAATTATCTTTCCAAAGCAGGGTGATGCCATTCGAAACTAAATTGATGCGAAGGATCTCTGGTGCAGGTAAAGCAGGTACCCCAATGGTAAACGAAGAAGGGGAACTAAACGGTGACCCTACGAAGGCATGATCAACCGACTGTACGCGCCAATAGTACGTACCCGGAGACAGGCTAGTGACCTTATAAAAATTGTTGCTGCCCGCGTTTCCTGGCAGCAGCACCTTCCGATAGCCGGATGTAAGGTCACTCAGGGTAGCCATTTTATCGATGGCCGCGGGAGACGTACCAAGAATAACCTCAAATGATCTTTTGACATCGCCTTGCCATGCCAGCGTTACCTCGTTGCCCGTGACCGTTGAAGTGAGTGACTGAATAGTTGCCGGAGTAACTGTGTTCGTATGATTATTCGTATAGAACACCAGCGACGAATTGCCAAATTCAGTGCAGTAGAGGATCAGGTCATTTTTCTTGTCGCTATTCAGATCAGCAACACCCGATAACCAGCTGTCATTGTTCCTCAACGTTCCCCATGCATCAAATTGCTGTACGGGAGCAGAGAACGAATGAGTATTTATGTCGTAGAAACAAACCCGAACGGGCCCCTGTCCGGCGACGAGGTCTTTCCATCCATCTCCATTCATGTCTACGAATTCTGCCGCACTGTTTGGCGCTGCGATGCTGTAAAAGCTGGTGAAGGTGTTGCCATCGTTCGTGTACAGAGCAATATTATCGAGTTGAATGTGAGCCAGGTCCAGGTCTCCGTCCTGATCTAAATCCACCCACTTGACTTTTCCAGTGATTGCTGCCGGATAAGTAATGTCTACCGACACAAATGATTTTGCTCCTGTATTCACGAATACGCCGCCCGAAGAGGTGACGATATCTGAACGTCCATCGGCGTTAAAATCGATAATGTCGATTGATCCTGTCAGTATTTCGGGCTCGATACCTGAATAACCTTCTACCCGCTGAAATCCACTGGTCAGTCGCTCATAGATGGCAATACCTGAGGTCCCCATCCACGCGATGTCCAGATCGCCGTCGTTATCAAAGTCAATATAGGCAGCGACTGGAGAGGCGCCTTTGTCCGCGACTTTTACTGGCGCGCCAAAACTAAGTCCGCCCAGATTTTCAAGCTCCGCGACTTCATAGTATCCAGCGTTATAATAGGTGATGAGTAGATCCAGGTCGTTATCGCCGTCCACATCGGCATACTGGATATTGCTCGCAGCCGGGAGGGATGCCGGCAATTCCTGGAATCCTGCGGGCATGATGTTTTCGAACAGCTTGTTTCCATTGGAGATAAAATCCTGGTCACCGTCGTTATCAAGGTCGGCAAACGTCAGTGCGCTATTTGCGTTCGCTGGAATTTGCGAATGATAACTAAAAGCACCTAAGGTTACATTGATGGCCAGGTTATGTTCAATAGGAGCGGCAGGACATTCTGCATTGGCTATTGTCAGCTGTAAATTATACGGTCCCGGCTGTTTCCATTTAATAAAGAAGAAATCCGAAGCGGTTGATTCAATGGGCACGCCATTCTGGCTCAGCGTCCACAGGTAGCTTTCGCCCGCAGTATAGTTGATGGAGTACAACCCGATCGACTCGGTGGTGGGTGTAAGATCTCCCACTACTTCTTTCCAGGCGGGCCCGTTCACCTGTACGGTTAGTGAGGTCCCGTCGCCGTTTTGACAGGTTTTTGGAACCACGCGCAACTGGTAATCGCCCTTACTTTTCCATTTTACTTTTATCTGATGGTTGTTGTTCTCGACGATCTCGGCGCCCGCATCCACGGTCCATTCATAGGTAACTCCAGCGATTTCTTCGACTTCATAAGATACGGCCTCCGGACATACCGTTGTGTTTCCGGTTATCGTGGGTGTCGCAGGGATCACACAGAATGACTGCGCCGACGTGGTCGTCCCGGTCGCATTGGTAATTTCGAATGTGCCGGCGCCAATGACATCGGGAATAACCACTTTCATGGTCGTGCTGTTAATAACCTGAAAGCCCGCCGCCGCACCCTTCAGTTTTACGGACGTGGTGCCGATAAAATTCGAGCCCTTGATTACGACTGTAACTCCTGTTTTTTCTGCCATGGATGACAGTCCGGTAATTGCCGGAGGCAGACCGACCATGTTAAAACTTTGCTCAACACTAAAG
Organism: Chryseolinea sp.; assembly: GCA_035489615.1. Taxonomy (GTDB): domain Bacteria; phylum Bacteroidota; class Bacteroidia; order Cytophagales; family Cyclobacteriaceae; genus Chryseolinea. Next base: position 12,287 of record DATHKA010000437.1, on the reverse strand, counting down.
GACGAACCGGTAAATCCTGCATCGATCGCCTGAACGCCCCAGTAATAAGTTCCGGGTTCGAGGTTGTCAATAATCCACGACGTATTGTGCTGGACGTTACCCAACCTGACAACCTTCCTGAAACCGGTGGATGGGTCTGACAAAGTTTGCCCGGAATGATTTTGGCCACCCACGCGATTGACATAGATCGTATAAGTAAGGGCATCTGCCGGCGTTTGCCCGTCCGAGCTTTTATTCCACGACAGTCTTGCCCGTTGACCGTCTTGCGTGAACTGAAGTGAACCGGGTGCTAAGGGCTTTGTATTTACCTGGGCTGTCGAATTTAAATAGAGCTGTGTGCTGGCATCGATGAGCTGACTGCCAGGATCGGCTCCCGACACAACGATGTCCAGGTCGAGGTCATTGTCGGCATCTCCTAAATTGACCTGTGAAAATGTGAGTGCGGGTAGGCCGGCCGTTTGTTTAACAAATACACCGCCATTGTTAAGGTAGATCACGGTGCTGGCCTCATCGACCCCGTTTCGTTTTCTGCCGGTGACTACAACGTCGCGATCACCGTCATTGTCAAGGTCTCCCCAGGCTGCGTTTCCATCGGACAGGCCTTCAAAAGGCCCGGCTACAGGGGCAAAGTCGCCACTTCCGGTGTTTCTTAGCACGATTAAGCGGTCGGTCGCCGATACTTCATCGTACCCCATAACCAGAAGGTCGGGATAGCCGTCATTGTTAAAATCTCCCCACGCCGCATCTCCGTCGAAAATTTGATTCGGATAAATGACCATGGGCTCAAACACATAGCTTCCCTGGTTCTTAAAGATTGAAGGCGCGTTTGTACTGCCTGATCCGACGACTACATAGTCGAGGTCGGAGTCGCGGTCATAGTCGCCGATGCTTATAGCCGGGTCGTTGTAGGAGGGGAGATTTAGTCCTTGCGCGGTGAAGGTGCCTTGGTCGTTCGTGTAGATATCGTGGTAACTGTCCGTTAGGCTGCCGCCCACGAGCAGGACATCTTCGTCTCCATCGTTATCGAAGTCACCGAATTTACCGACGCCCCAATTGATGTCTGGAAGGGCATGACTCACTTTTTCAAACACGAAATTGCCCTTATTTTTAAACAGCAGTGTGCCGGTGCTGTTCAGGTTCTCAAGGCTGCCTACCATCAATACGTCGATGAGACCGTCCTGGTCGTAATCGCCCAAATCTATGCTTCCCCGGTCCACTCCGGCAAGTATGGCTGCCTCGGCGAAGTTTCCATTGCCGTCATTCCTGTAAAATATGGAGGCGGTAGTAAGAACGGTGTTGTTGCCCGAAACGATCAAGTCCAGATCTCCGTCATTGTCGAGATCGCCGAAGGTTGACTCGCCACTCCAAACGCCCTGAAGATTCTCAGGCGACGGCAGAAACTGCGCATAAGTCGGCATGGAAAGAGCTAAAAGGATGAAAACGAGACGCGTTTTCACGAGTACCTCTTTGAAGCAATTTTTTTTGACAGGATTGGAAGTGGATACACTGCCGGCAGCCATCGTAAAGACATTCATCACAACATTATTGGATACAGGGAGGACACTCGATACACGAAGGACACGGATGGATACACGAAGGGCACTGAAAGTAAACAGGTTTAGGGCAAATTTTAGCGCTCGCTGCAGATGGGGAAGCCACGACGCAGTTTTTGAATCGTCATCCTGGAATGTACAAATTCTAAATTCAAGAGGTGGCTGGCACCACAACAAGATTATGAATTTGCCGCCTAAATGCTCCAGGTTCCGTGTTTTTGGCCTTTTTTCTGAGGTTTGGCCGAATTGATCCTGTGACCGGTCATTTCTTTTTCGACGCCTCGAACAGCGTGTACCATTGTACGCTATCAATTCCGGGTGCCAATACCGATGCGATGGACCGTTACTCTGTCCTCAACGACTCAACCGGATTTCGGCTTGTTGCTTTCAAGATGCGTATGCTCGTTGTAGAAAGCGCGAGAAAGCTCGTCACAAGAATAACGGCAGGATAGACTGACCAGTGAACTGATGTTTGCAGGGCAAAGCCACTGAGCCATTGCTGCATGGCATAGTGCGCCACAGGTAGAGCGATCACCATCGCTATGAATATAAGGAGCGCAAACTCGCGATTGAACATAAAGACGATCTTTGCATCAGACGCGCCGAGCACTTTGCGAATGCCGATCTCTTTTTGTTTTTGGTTAACCAAAAATCCAATCAATCCCAGTAAACCGACGCAGGCGATTATTACCGCACACGCCGAGAACCAGGTGACAATCCTGATGTCGCGGTCCTCGCGCCGATACAGCCGATCGAAATTCGAGTCGACGAAAAACCAGGCGAACGGGCGCACGGTATCAAGCTCCTTCCATTTTTCTGCGAGATATGAAATCATATCATGGGGATTGCCGCGTAGCCGAACCGATATGAATGCATTGGCTTGATTTTCCGTGGGCCGAAAAACAAAAAGCGTTGGCTCAACCTTGCTGCCGAGGTGCGTGTAATGGTGGTCCCTTACAACACCTACCACCTGCGTGCGTCTACCCGCTTTCTTATTCTCCGCCGTTCCCCAACCAAACGCCTTCATCGCGGCTTCATTTATGATCGCAAAGTTGCGCACCGCTGTATCTAAAGGCGCCAGGTGATCGTGAAAATTACCACCCTCAACAAACTCAACATTGTAAAGCTCAAAGTATGACTCGTCGACCATTACCCGCATGATCCGAAAGGGATTCTCGTCGGCCCATCCGTCAGGACGCGTAGTGGTGAACGAAGCGAAAGAAAGATCGGATGGCACAATGTCGGACGAAGAGACGGCAACGATTTGGCTTTGGGCAAGAAGTTCTTTTTTCAAGGAGGCAATCTTGGCTCTTGCAGCAACGGGGTCCGGCATGTTATCCGAATCGGTAGGAATGACCAGAATGTTCTCTTTGTCAAAGCCGAGGTCATGCTCACGGAGATAGTTGATCTGCTGATAGATCACCAACGTCGAGAAAAGGAGCATGACGGACAGACTGAACTGGATCACGATCAGCACCCGCTTGAGTATCATACTGCCGGGTGATGTTTTCATCTTGCCGCGGATAGACTGAACAACACTGCCGGCGGAAATGAAGAAGGCGGGAAAGCTACCGGAAAGAATACTTATTAAAATGAAAACCAACAGGAGTGCAACCAGCAACAGGGGGTCCCTCAGAAGCCGAAGCGATAGAGAAATATTTAACAGTGAATTGATGGTCGGCATGGCGGCCTGCAAGATCACCAACGCGCCAATGAGTGCAATGGCGGTAGTAATCGTCGATTCGCCCAGGAACTGACGAATAAGACTTAGTCGTGTTGCTCCCAGGACCTTCCGCAAGCCGATTTCCTTCGCGCGTTCCACCGATCGCACCGTAGCGAGGTTGATGTAGTTCACAACGGCAATCACCAGGATGATTACCGCGATGCAGATCATGATGTAAGCCGCGCGGTTGCTCCCGGCCACCTGCTCGTGATATTCATCCATCGACACCAAAAGAAATTTCATTCGCTGTGTCATATCAGCTTCAAGAACTTCCCTGACAAGTATCGGGAATTGCGACTCCAGCTGTAAAGCTTGGTCCTTGCTGGAAATCATGATGTATGTGGTCAGGAACGCAGAATCCCATTCGCCGTTTTTGACATCTTCGATATTCATGGCATTTTCAAATGCGATGAGTATGTCTGGACGTACCGTTGAATTCACTGGAATGTCTTCGAAGACGCCTCCGACTACGAGGTCATAATCAACGCCTCCAACGCGGGCGTGAATACTTTCTCCGATCGGATCCGCGCTTCCGAACAGTCGGGTAGCGGCCGGTCTCGAAATAATGATGTCGGATTTTCTGCTGAGTATGCTATATCCATCACCATTTCTAACGGTGAGGTTGAAAAGCCTGAACAGCGAAGGATCGGCGAAAGTCACTTTTTCGTTAAAGGCTTTTTCGTTTACCGAAATGATGCCCGGATAATTCAATACGCGTGCCCCATCTTCCACCGACGGAAACTTGTCCTTGAGGGCCGGAAGCAAGGGTACCCAGGTATCATAGGTGAGCACAGGCCCTGCAGGAGTTTGCCGCTCTTTGTAAACATGATAGATCTTGCTCCGGTTACTGTGACTGCCATCGAACGTCAGTTCCTGGTGCGCATACAGCACCAGCACGAGCGCCGATGAGATGCCGACAACAAGTCCGAACAAGCTAATGAGCGTGAAAGATTTATGTTTGAAGAAATTGCGAAAGGCGAGGGTCAAATAGTTTGCAAACATGTGTCACGGTAGGTAGCCGTGACACTTGTCAGCAATTTGCATGCCCTTCAGAACCAGGCGTTCGCGCGCATCTGATGAGCCTTGCGTTCTTGCATTGACGGAACTGGACAAAAATGTCCGGTTATGGGATGTGGTGTTAGCGCTTTATTACCATTGGAATTCCGGTGTTCTGATCGTGCACCAGCTGCCAGCCCTGCTGAAAATTCCTGAAGATCAACACGAGGTAATTCTCGTTCTGAAAGGTGATGGTACCCAATGAGTCCCGCTCAGAATATTTGTATTGAATCAGTGCATATCCAAGAGAGCCGGTGCTTTGTGTTTTCATAGCCACGCGCTCCCACTTCCAGTTGGTTCGTTTGAACCAGTTCTCATGGAGTTTCATAAAAGACTTTTTGGAGGTCATCTTAGAACCATCCGGTCCGATCAAGGTAACACTGTCGGCAACGGTTGGGGCAAGTGCAGTAAGATTGCTGGAGAGGATCGCATCCAGATGGATGCCGAGCGTTTTTTCAAACGATTCGGAGGTACTTTCTTTCTTTTCCGCGCCGCAGGCAGTAAGAAGAAGCGCTACAACAATTGGCAGCAGGATGTTTTTCATAAACTTTGGTTTCATAGTCTTGTTTGTTCTTTTTCATAGTGCGTCCATTCACATCAACCCACTGTCATAATCCGATAGTGGTGATCTAGGAATCGGATCTCCTCTCCATTAATGTCCTTATCCGGTAATTTCCTTGTCCGGCTTGATTGTGTCGTATTCCGCTATCCAGAGGCCACGTTTTTGTCAGGCGCGTAAAGTGTTTCTCACTTCACGATCTATATGCAACTGATTGGTTGCAAATATAAACACAGCTAAACGGTTTCCTAATAATGCGTTACAATTTCCTCCATTGTGGGGGAGAGTTATCTTTGTGCGAATCGGGGTTACCGCATTGGCGTATCAAACACTCAATGCCTGCGGAGGTGTTGTGGCCGGCGGCGGTGGGAACGGGACGGCCATATGGAGATGCACAATCAGTTATCCGACATGATCGAGGATTTTAAAAAAGAGATTCCATGAGCTAGTTTCACGCAGAAATTCCATCCCTACGAGCCGCGCAAAATCTTCTCCATCTTCCTGCCCTTAGCTAACTCATCCACCAACTTGTCCAAATATCTGGCTTGCCGCGTCAAAGCATTCTCGATTTCCTCAATGCGATACCCACAGATTACTCCCGTGATCAGGCGTGCATTGGGATTTAGCGAAGCACGCTGGAAGAATGTTTCAAATGTTACCTTTTCTTTTATCAGTTCTTGTAGCTTCTTCTTGTCGAAGCCCGTCAACCATTCAATCACCTGATGCAGTTCTTCTTTTGTTCTGCCTTTACTCTCCACTTTTGTAATATACATGGGGTAAACAGATGCGAACGTCATTTTCGCGATACGCTCATTGTGTTTGCTGGTCGTGTTCATACGGCAGTCTGGTCAATGTATTGGCTATTTTCAGATATGTCTTGCGCACTGCTTTCTAACCTGGATGTCATGGGTACAACAAATACTTCTCGCGCATCTTTTTGTACTCACTCAGACCTGGTTCCCAACTGGCCCGAATCTCGGCCTCGGACTTCCCGTCAATGATCTGCTGCCGGAAGGCGGCCACACCGATCAGTCTTTCAATAGTACCCATTTCCTTGCTCAGCTTCGAATCAAAGAACTTCTCTTTGTATGGATATGCCTTGTAAAGCTCCATAATCCATTCCAGGTTGATCTTTCGACTCTCCCGAAGTTTGTTGACATCGTATTTTCGAAGATCAAGACCATAGCAGGTCTGGTTCATATGTAAAGGGGTTTCCGCCATTCCCTTGATACTCGTCGGTGTGAAAGAAAAACTGTAGATGCCCTTTAGCTCAGGACTACCCAGTACGGTAAAAGGAAAATAGGTGCCTCGCCCGAGATTCAGATAAGTTCCCTCAAACATACACGTGGATGGATACAAGAGCACAGCCTGTTGTGTATTCAGGTTTGGTGACGGACTGACAGGCAGCGTGTACGGTGTATCATGCGTATAGTCTGCTACTTTAACAATTTTCAGATCGCACTTAACCTTGTTTGTCAGCCAGCCTTCACCATTTGCCATTTGCGCAAATTCTGCCACGGTTAGGCCATGCGCCATCGGAAGCGGGAACATTCCGATACCGGACTTGAACTGCATATCCAGTATGGGACCATCAATGAGATAGCCGTTCGGGTTAGGCCGGTCAAGAATCAGCAGTTGTTTTCCGCTTTCCTGGCATGCCTCCATCAAACGCACCAAGGCATTGATATTCGTATAAAACCTGCATCCGACGTCTTGCAAATCGTAGATCATGATGTCGACATCCGCCAGATCTTCTTTCGTTGGCTTGTTTTTCTTTCCATACAGTGAAATGATCGGAATGTTTGTGCGGGCATCCGCTTCATCGGCGACTATTGCACCCGCACTGGCATTACCCCGAAATCCGTGCTCTGGGCCGAATACTTTTACGATGTTTATTCCCAGGTTTTTAAGGCTATCAACCAAATGCGCTTTACCGATGATGGATGTGGGATTTGCAAGCAAGGCCACCCGCTTTCCTTTCAGAAGCGGCAAATATTGGTCAAGCTGTTCAGCACCCGTCAGAAGTTTCTTTTCTGCAGTTGCCTTATCCTGATGACAGACGGCGGAGAACAAAATGAAAGCGGTGGCGGTTAGCAAGGAAAGTATCAGTGGGATCTGGAGTACTTTAATTTTCATTTGATATGAAATTGTCCGTTGATAAGAACTCCTAATTTAACAGACTTTTAACACCTTTTCTAATATCGTCTAATGCTACTTTGTCAAGTCAGGATTTGGTGCGGTCGCTTTAGTAAGGATAGGATAGCATCCGGTTCGCTGGCGCGGCGATCATTGTTTCTTCGGCGCGAGTGTCTACCTTACCTTTATACCCGGTAGTCGGCTTTGACTCCTGACTAATATTGTGTTCCGTTCACAACTGACAACAACTCGCCATGAAACATCAACCTGGTGTTCACACCCGTCGCAAGGTACTCACTTACGCCGGTGCATTGCTTGGACTCGGCCTTACATCCGCGACAGTCAACACAACCGACGCGTCGCCTTTTACTTTCAACGTCCGGAACTTTGGTGCCACAGGCAATCGCAAGGACAACGCCACGAAACCTTTTCGCGATGCCATCGACGCCTGCACTAAAGCAGGCGGCGGAACGGTCAACGTTCCGGCTGGGGAGTACACGGTCGGCACCGTACAACTGCGCGACAACGTCACCCTGCATCTCGAAGCAGGCGCCACTTTATTTGCCAGCCAGGCGACGTCCGACTACATTGAAGGCTCCGACGCTTTGATCTTCGCGGAGAACGCCGGGAACATCAGCGTCATCGGCAAGGGCACCATCGATGGATTGGCGCGTTACGACTACGACAACGTACGCGGTGCTGACATCGAGATCGCCAAAGAGCAGGAGATTGCGCGGCAGGCCGGCGTCGAGATGAAGCGCTACTATCGCAGTCGTGAGGCGATGAACATTTTTCTGGTCGTACTCAATGATTGCACGAACGTTCAACTGAGTGATGTCTCCTTTATCCATGCACCGCTTTGGACCGTTCGCCTTAACGACTGCAACCGGGTCAGCGTTCGGGGCGTGTACATTTTTTCCGATCTCGAGAAAGGTGTAAACGCCGATGGAATTGATATCTGTTCATCGAAGAATGTGGTCATCTCCGACAGCATCATTACCACCGCCGATGATGCCATCGTGCTGAAAGCCATTGCCAGGAACGGCAGGAGGGCCAACACCGTCGAAAACGTGACGGTGACAAACTGTGTGCTCACGTCCTCGTCGACAGCGTTGATGATCGGCACGGAGACAGAGGCCGACATTAAGCACATCATCTTCAGCAACTGCGTCATTCGTAATTCAAACAAAGGCTTCGGGATCAATGTACAGGACGGTGCCCTGGTCAGCGACGTCATCATCTCCAACCTCACCATCGAAACGAGTCGCCGTCACTGGAACTGGTGGGGCAGCGCCGAGATGTGCAAGTTCGTCCTGAAAAAACGAACAGAGGCATCGCCCCTTGGACGGATCCGCGACATTTTTATGGACAACATCATGGTGCGCGCGCGCGGCACCACGACGATCACAGGTCATGCCGGTCAGCCCCTGGAGAATATCCGAATGACGAACGTGCGTCTCTTCATGGACGTGGAAAACGCAAAAGACAAACGTGCTTCCGATGCCATCCGCATTGAAAACGTAAAGGGTCTTGAACTGCGCGGTGTCTCTGTCGAATGGAATGGATCCGAAGTCGAGCCCGCCTGGCAATCGGCACTGGTGTTGAAGAATGTTTCGAACTTCAACGTCGACAATTTCTCTGGAAGGCAGGGACTGAGCGACAAGCCTGTGCCAGCTATCGTGCTTGAAAACAGCACTGACGGCTCGGTAAGAAATTCTTCCGCTGGCGATGAGACAGCGACGTTCATTTACATTAAAGGCATCGCGACGCGCGACGTCACGCTAAACGATAACCGGACCAGCAAGGCAAAAAAATCTGTGACGTTTGAGAACGAGAGCGCGAAGAAGGCCGTCACGTGGGACAAATCGTGAGAGCTGGGGATACCAGGTTGACCAGGGCCACGGCAACACGGAACGTCTTATGTTGTTGCCGCGGTAAGGAATCCTCCCGGACAGTGATAAGGAAATAAGGAGCGATTACTTCATCGAAAACGAAATGTTGCCGCTCGTGGATACGCTTACAGGAATTCCTCCGCCATTTACTTTTCCATTGATACTGTTGTCGTCCCGATCGCCGGTGAAATTCGTGAGATCTATGGCGCTGATGTTTTCACCGCGAAGCCGCAGGTTGAGGCCCTTATTCGCTGGCATCTTCAGATTGACATTTCCGCCGGAGTTGTTTACCGTTACTGCGGCAACGACTTCAACGATGTCTGCTTCGATGCTGCCACCACTGGTAGATACATCTATGCCGCACGCCATGTTATGCAGTTTGATGTTTCCGCCGGAAGTCCGTGCAAAAAGCTTTCCGCGAATACCCTCACCTTTAATGGGACCACCGCTGGTCTCTGCTTCAATGTCACCATCAAGTCTTTCAAGCTCGATCTGTCCACCCGAGGTATTGAGCCTCAACGTCCCTGAACAGTTTGAAGCCTGGATGTTGCCGCCGCTCGTGCTTAACGTTATGTCGTCCTTGCTATCTTCGACGGTGATCCCGCCGCCCGATGTTTTGCCGCGCACTTTGCCGGTGATTTTGCTGAGGGAAATCCCGCCGCCGCTCGTGTGGAAGTCCTGCGTGCCATGAAGATTTCTCAGCTCAATGCTGCCCCCACTGGTACTCAGGTCGGTCGACACAGCAGCGGGTACATAGATCTTGAATGAGATGGAGAGTGACTGCCTCCCGTTGATAAACGTACGCTTTGGTTCTGCCGTCGCGGTTAATTTGTGATCTGTGACTTCGATCGTCAGGGTGTAATCGTCCTTCAGCCGCGTGTTGATCTGTTCTTGTGAGAGTGTTTTGTTGTTGGAAGAAGCGATATGAACTTCAATGCGCGCCTCACGTGCACTCACGCCGGATACCTGAATGTTGCCGCCGGACGTGCGCGCAAATATATTGCTAACTGTTTCACTCGACAGCGGTTTGGAAAGATGGGGTGTACTGCTGTTTTGCGCGTAGACAGTGCTGCCCAGAAGGCAGAAGGTGAGCAGAAGGTTGATGATCTTTTTCATATCCGGGGTGCCTGATGGGTTGGTTCTTTTGTCAATGCCGACATCACTCCCTTTCCAATTTGTGTGCCACCTGTTAAACCCTAATGGAACGGCCATTAAGCTGTTTCTAACCGGTTCAGTTGTTCAGTTCTGATAGCCTTTGCGCGGATGCGGACGGTCGTCCATGTCAAATAGCGGCCGGTGAATTCGGTGGCAGCGAAAGGCGACTAGCAGGCCTTACCTGAAATACTTGTCGCCGTTCATAGCCCTGCCCATCATTCTCAAGTAAGACGGACGGTTGGCATAGGTATAGTAGTCAAAGCCTTTCCTATAGTGAACCTTTCTAACGCTACGTGCCCGGTCATAGCCATAGATTCTCACCTTCTTGACTTTCGGAGCTTTCATGGATTTAAAGAATTTGCGTGGAGGGTTCGCCACATCAGGTGTTGCGGTCTCGCCATATGCGAACATAGAAGCGCATACAAGCGTTATTACAATAAGCAGTTTCATGGAATTGCCAGTGGGTTAGAAGAGTTATTCAAACCATCAATTGCAAAGAGCGTGCTACAAATTCACTTTGTTTGCCTGGTGGAATTCGGTCCTGAAATGTTGCCTGAGCTGGCGTTAACAAGACCTGAAGTTTCTGCTTGCCGTTCCACATCATTAGATTTATCACGCTCGGCGTTGTCACCCGGGAGGTGTGAGTTGATGTATCCTGACAGTATTTTCATGATGATATCAATCATCTCCTGCTATGTCGGAAATCGTTTGCAGGTCTCATATATTTTTATAAATTATATATGAGAGCCATCTCTTCGACGGACACAAGTTTGCCCGCGAAGTTATGAGCATGTTCTTCACGTTACCCAACGGTGCTTTCCAACCGCCACCCGTTCACGCAGGTGCTGAAGATCTTCATTATTACAAAACGATTGGTGTTGAGGCGATTTATACTTTTGAGGCGGTTGGATTGAATGCTATTATCTTCGGGAGGTCTAATGCCGTTGCTGTCACTACTAACCCTTCAGGTGGTATCCCACATGCCGCCTACAACTTACTAGACATTGCTTTTAATCCCGGAAATGCCATTGCAAGCAATCATAACAGCATAGCGCTGTATTGCCTGATTAAAGCAGAACACGCTACCAACAGTCTTCATAAATAATAAACGTCGCGGAGCAACTCGCTATTTTTTACTCGATTCTATCCAACCTTAAATAACCATTCAAATGAACGCCAACCAACGCTTTACGAAGGGCCTTCTGAAAGAGGCCATCAGCTATGTAGGGCAGCCGCTGCCAAGGATCCTATCTGCCATGAAACCGCAACAGAAAATGCTGGCTATAGGAGTTTTGTTATCTTCAGTATTCATCTCTGTTTCGTTTTCTAACCCCGCCAGCGCGAAAGTTCCCGACGAAAAGAAGGTCGCCGTAGAAAGCCTTACGCTGATCAATGCAGATAAAGATGAAGCCGTCACCCAATTGCAAGACGGTATGGTGATTGATCAGACGAAGTGGGAAGGAAAAACATTTAGTGTACGTGCCAACACATCTTTGGGCATGATCGATCGTGTTGAGTTTGACCTCAGAGGACCTGTTACTTTTCGACAAACTGAAAAGACGCAGCCCTATGCGCTGTTCGGAGACACGCCCATCGGCGATTACGCGGGCCGAACATTTTTACCAGGGGCGTACACATTAACCGTTACGCCGTTCTCTCCTTCGGGAAAAGGCATTGCCATGACTGTATCCTTTCAGGTAAAAGTTTCAGATCAGGCTACTATCCTATGGGACAAGACCTATGGTGGCATTCCTTCGGTTGGCTCTCTGGATGACCGGTGGGGCGGGGACCGGCTTAGAACGATTGTCCCCACTGGCGATGGCGGTTATTTGCTGGGTGGAACCTCGAGTTCGAATATCAACGGAGAGAAAAGTGAACGGTGCCGTGGTGCCAATGACTATTGGATTGTAAAAATTGATGCAAAGGGCAATAAACTATGGGACAAAACATTTGGCGGGGATCTTTACGACGAGCTTACCAGTATAGTCCCGGCAACTGATGGTGGCTTTCTACTGGCCGGATATTCTTTTTCTGGTGTTTCGGGAGATAAAACTGCGCCTGGCGGTTCAGAAGACTACTGGGTTGTAAAAATAGACAGCCAGGGTAATAAACTTTGGGACAAAGCCTTTGGCGGCAATAGCATAGATAGATTGTCGAGTGCCGTTGCCATTCCCGGTGGAGGCTATCTGCTGGGAGGTTCCTCACAGTCGAAT
>DATHKA010000436.1:0-2935 GCA_035489615.1 Chryseolinea sp. | reverse complement strand
TCTTGTATATAACCGATTTCTTGCAATGACGTACGAGGGGAATATCATGCTGGATTCGACTTTTCCGTTGGCCGAACGAATGCGGCCCGTAAGGCTTGATGATCTGGTGGGGCAGGAACATCTCACGGGACCTAATGGTGTTATCCGGAAGGCCATTCAGTATGGCAACATTCCGTCGATGATTTTATGGGGTCCTCCGGGTGTGGGAAAAACCACTATTGCAAACATCATTGCGAACGAGGTCAACAAGCCATTCTATACTCTGAGTGCCGTCAGCGCGGGGGTGAAAGACATCCGCGACGTAATTGAGAAAGCGAGAACTTCTGCCCGTGCGATACTTTTCATTGATGAAATTCATCGTTTTAACAAGGGGCAGCAGGATGCGTTGTTGGGTGCGGTGGAGAAAGGCATCATCACCCTCATCGGCGCCACTACCGAAAATCCTTCCTTCGAAGTCAATGCCGCCTTGCTCAGCCGATGTCAGGTTTATACGCTGAAGCCTCTCGGCGAACCTGAGTTGCTGAAACTGGTGCACCATGCCATCACGCAAGACGTTGAACTGCGAAAGCGCGTCATTCAGCTGAAGGAACATGAGGCGTTGTTTAACATACCCGGTGGAGATGGCCGTAAGCTGCTGAACTTGCTGGAGCTTATTGCAAATGCTGTGACGGGCGAAATTGTGGTCACCGACAAGTTGGTGATGGACGTAGCCCAGAAGCACATTGCCCTCTATGACAAAAGCGGCGAGCAACATTACGACATTATTTCGGCGTTCATTAAATCGATTCGAGGGAGCGATCCGAATGCGGCGGTGTATTACCTCGCGCGCATGATTGAGGGCGGTGAAGACGTTAAGTTCATTGCCCGTCGCATGGTAATCCTGGCGTCCGAGGATATAGGCAACGCAAATCCTACAGCGCTGGTAATGGCTACCACCACATTTCAGGCGGTGACCATGATCGGCTACCCCGAGGCACGCATCATCCTCTCCCAATGTGCGGTATATCTGGCGACATCTCCGAAGAGCAACGCGAGCTATATGGCCATCGAGAGCGCCTTGCAGGCCGTGAATTCCACGGGCGATCAGCCTGTGCCACTGGCGATCAGGAATGCGCCGACCAAACTGATGAAGAACCTCGACTACGGAAAGAATTACCAGTATGCGCACAGCTTTGAAGGAAATTTTGCCCATATGGAATTTCTGCCCGACGCGCTGAAAGGCACAAAATTCTATGATCCAGGCAACAATGCCCGCGAAGAAGAGATAAGGAAATACCTCCGGTCACGCTGGAAAGACAAGTACGGATATTGAGCCACGCCGTCTGGCGAACATTTTATAAATTGACTGCACCAAAACATCGTGCCGATTGAATCAGCAGCGGATCATATTCGACTCTTCACCGGGATACATCATTTTGTGTGTGGCCATCGCCGCCGCAATTGCGTATTTGTTATACCGTGGCAAGCACCCCTGGAGTGATAGCTGGAACAAAGCCCTGCTGGCAGCCCGATTCGTCCTGCTGTTTTTCCTCTCGTTCCTGCTGCTGGGACCTATTGTAAAGCAGATCACGAATCTGTTTGAAAAGCCCGTCTTTGTTCTCGTCTATGACAACTCTTCCTCTATACGACAGACCACGGACACGACGACGCGTGTGCTGCTCGAACAAAAGATGAGGGGACTTTCGGAAACGCTGACCGAGGCGGGGTACGATGTGAAAATATCCGACCTGCAAGGAGCAACGGTTACGCATCCGCAGTTCACGGCCTCCTACTCGGACCTGGGAGGCGCCCTCCGCCGCATTTCCAGTCAGTATGAGAGCAGTCAGATTGGGGGTGTGCTGCTCGCCTCAGATGGCATTTATAACGAGGGCGTATCACCGCTCTATAATGTGTACAATTATCCGGTCTATACGCTGGGCATAGGAGATACCACCCAGCATCCCGACATCATTATACGCGACGTCGCCTACAACAAGATCGTTTACCAGGGCAACAAGTTTCCTGTGCGGGTAGAAGTTTTGATCAAGAACCTGAATGACGAACCAGTACGCGTATCGTTGATGCGACGGGGCAAAGTGCTGGATCAGCAAACGAAGACGCCGGCAGGAGATGCGCTACTGGCTTTTGATTTCCAGGCCCTGGCCGACGAGCAGGGCATGCAGAAGCTCGACATTCAGGTGGAGGCCAAGCCGGGCGAAGTAAACCTGCAAAACAACAAGGCATCCGTATTTGTGGAAGTGGTTGAAGGCAAGAAAAAGATTCTGGTGGTGGCTTCATCGCCACACCCTGACATAAAAGCGCTTAGGGAGGTCATTGACAAGAATCCAAACTACGAGTTTCTGCTTCACATCCCCGGCGTCGAGGCACTCACGCCACAGCAGCTCAGTCCTGTCGGGATAGATCTGGCAATATTCCACCAGGCCCCAGATACCAAGGGAAAGACACGCGATTTGTTCCGGCAATTCGCCACCAGCAGAACGCCACTGTTTCTGATCGTGGGATCACAAACGGACTTATCTCAGGTGGCGAAACAGAACATGCCCGTGGCATTCGATTCGGCACCCCGTGACTACGATGAAGTGATTCCCGGCACAAATCCAGGATTCTCACAGTTCTCGATCTCGAGTGAGTCGAACGCTATTATACCCAATTACCCACCTGTGTCGGTGCCGTTTGGCAAAATCAGAACACCGGGTTCGGCTACGCCAGTACTGTTTCAGAGAGTAGGGGCGGTCACCACAGAGAAACCCTTGCTGTATGTGGATGAGCAGGATCACCGGAAGATTGCCGTAATGCTAGGCGAGGGCCTCTGGCGCTGGAAGTTAAATGAGTTTGATCGCTTCGAGAATTCGACGGCAATCTTCCGGTGATCCTGCTCATCCACATACAGCAAGGGTTTCTCTGTGGTGACCGCCCCTACTCTCTGAAACAGTAC
>DATHKA010000435.1:0-16536 GCA_035489615.1 Chryseolinea sp. | reverse complement strand
CGTGGTGCATACATGGAGAAGGAGCGGGCGCGCGCTGAATACAAGGGCTATCCCAGCCCCATACATCCCGATAAGCAAGCCACGGATGCGGCATTTAATGGCAGCCTGGAATTCTGCGTACGCCACCGCGATGTCATTGCCGTAATGTGCGGCTCTCACAACGAGTACAGCAATCAATATCTTGCCCGGCTGATGAACGAGGCAGGGCTCGATCCCGGCTACAAGCGGATATGGTTTGCCCAATTGTATGGAATGAGCGACAATATCTCGTTCACCCTGGCTGATCGGGGCTATAATGTGGCTAAGTATATGCCCTACGGACCCGTGCGTGCCGTAATGCCCTATTTGTTGCGCCGGGCCGCCGAGAATACGTCGGTTGCCGGCCAAAGCAGCCGCGAGCTCGTGCTGATCCGGAAGGAGTTAAAGCGACGAAAAAAGGCCCGGCGCTAAGTGCCTGATACTAATTCCCTTATTTTTGCCCAAATTTTTACCCCTATGCAGCAGTTAAGCGAGCAGGAGATCTTTCGCAGGAAGAGCCTTGAGGAGTTCCGGAAACTCGGCATCAATCCGTATCCGGCCGAACTGTATGAGGTGAACGCCTCTGCTGAAGAGATCCTGACCAACTACGAGCGCCAGAAGAGCGATTACCGTCAGATTTCCATTGCGGGACGCATGATGAGTCGTCGCATTATGGGAAATGCCTCATTTGCCGAGCTGCAGGATGAAACAGGTCGCATCCAATTGTACATCCGCCGCGATGACCTTTGTCCCGAAGAGGACAAGACGATGTACAACACAGTGTTCAAGAAGTTGCTGGACATCGGCGACATCATCGGCGTAAAGGGCTATGGTTTCACTACCCAAACGGGCGAAATATCCATCCATGTAACCGCCTTGACGGTGTTGTCGAAGGCACTGCGGCCGCTGCCCGTGGTGAAAGAAACCACGGATGAGGCGGGCGTGATAACGCGTCACGATGCATTTACGGATCCGGAACAGCGTTACCGGATGCGTTACGTCGACCTCATTGTAAATCCGCATGTGAGAGAAGCGTTCGTGAAGCGCACGCAACTGGTGAATTCCATGCGTCAGTACCTCAACGCGAAAGCGTACCTGGAAGTGGAGACGCCGATACTTCAGCCGTTGTACGGTGGCGCAGCTGCCCGTCCGTTCAAGACGCACCACAATACGCTGGACATGACACTATACATGCGTATAGCGAACGAGTTGTATTTGAAGCGCCTCATCGTCGGGGGTTTCAATGGTGTATACGAATTCTCGAAAGACTTCCGGAACGAAGGCATGTCGCGATTCCACAATCCGGAGTTCACGCAGATCGAATTGTACGTGGCGTACAAGGATTACTACTGGATGATGGAGTTGGTGGAGGAAATGATTGAAAAGGCAGCGATCGACTTGCACGGAACCACGGAAGTGAAAATGGGCGACAAGTTGATCGACTTCAAGCGACCCTGGAAGCGGTACACGATGTTTGAGGCCATCCGGCATTTTACAGGCGTCGACATTTCCGAGATGAATGAAATCCAACTGCGCGACACATGTCGTACGCTCGGTGTGCCGATGGATGACACCATGGGCAAGGGGAAACTCATCGACCAGATATTTGGTGAAAAGTGCGAGCCGTTACTGATTCAACCGACCTTCATTACGGACTACCCGATTGAGATGTCGCCCTTGGCGAAGAAGCACCGGTCCAAGCCGGGACTCGTAGAACGCTTTGAGGCGATCTGCAACAGCAAGGAGATTGCCAACTCCTTCAGCGAGTTGAACGATCCTATCGATCAGCGCGAACGCTTTGAGGAGCAGCTGGAGCTGGGCAAGCGAGGCGATGAAGAGGCCATGACGCTCGACGAAGACTTCCTGCGTGCTTTGGAATACGGCATGCCACCAACGGCCGGGCTAGGTATCGGCATTGACCGGCTGGCTATGATCATGACGAACTCGGCCTCTATCCAGGATGTGTTGTTCTTTCCGCAGATGAAGCCGGAGTCGCCACAGGCGCAGGTCACGGAGAAGGACTTCGAAGCCATCGGCGTGCGCCGGGAGCTCATACCCGTTCTGCAAAAAATGGGGATAAACTCCATCGCGCAGCTCAAGGAAATGAAATTGTCGAAGCTGTTCAATGACGTCTGCGGCATGCGTAAGAAGATGAAGCTTGACGTTCCGAATCCCACGATGGAAGAGGTGGAGAACTGGCAGACGAAATAGTACGTGGTCCTTAGTATAGTTGTTAGAAGTCGTGAGTATGGCAGAAAGCCACTCATAGACTTCCCTGCCCAATACTTCCTCAGGACCAATGACTCAAGACTAAATACTGGTTTTACAGATTGTCGAAGAAGGGTTTCCGTCGCTCGAGCTTGAGGTCGGATAGAATCGATGACTTGACGGCAATCGTAAAGTTATACTGCTGGAATCGCCCGAAGGGTGTCCAGTTGAGGCGCATCGTCCAGCAATGGAGATCGCGGGCGAGGCCAAAGTTCGTCTGTGTAAATTCTTTCGCCTCGAAGTGAAAGCCCGTGCTGTAGGTTACTTTCCAGGCGGCCGACAAGGATACGTCGCCTTGCAGGTTTACGGTCTGTGTGATGCTGGCCGTCTGGTTTAACGGGTCGCTATAAGCCAGGTTGTAACTGATATTCATGCTCCAGGGAATATCGAAATCCACATAGGCATCAGGGTTGGCGAGGAGAAATTCCTTCTCCTGTTCGGGCAGATCCGACTTGCCGATCTTTTCCCGGCTACTGGTTTCCTTGCTTTGGGCTTTGGGGTTCAGGTTGGTACTGAGCGCCAGCGTGGCAGTTGTAATGCGGCCCAGACCGGATCCGCTCTGCCAGGCGTAGTCATCTTTCCTTGTTTCCCTGCCGTCTTCCGGGTCAACGTCGATGTAATAAGGGTCCAGTGTGGCGCTGACGTTAACGTTGATCAGGATATTGAGGATGTTCGAATTCGCGGATATGGAAATCGGCGCCAGCTTGAATGAATCAGCGATAAGGTTATAGCTGCTGTTGATCGACAAGTTGTTGAGCAGCATTACCTTGCGCGCCACAGAATCGGCAGGCTTTTGAACTTTCATCTCCAGGTTGTTGCCGATTCCGAATCCAATGGATCCACTGCGTCCCAGGGTTGAGCCACCGTATACCGACCCTTGGTACCGGTCCTGATACACTATCGGTACCTTAGGGTTATTAGGATTTGTCAGCTCGTTAAAGTAATCCGGGTTCTTGCTGAAATCGGGAGTGAATCCGAATGAAATTGACGGATTGACTATGTGTCGTATAGCCTTCACGTTACTGGCTTTGTTCTTCATCGTGTACATACCATAAATGCGGGTCTGAAAGCCCACGCTTACGGAGTAGTTGGCAATTCTACTAAATCCCTTATCAATTTTGTCTATCACCAGTAAGCTGTCCTCATCGTACTTCCAGGTTTGCTGCTCGCCATACCATTTTTCTTCGTAGTTAAAGGACGGAGAGACGGTGAAGAAACGCAGAGCTTTAAAAGAGAATGACGCCGGTATCTGGTGGCGCATTCCTTTGCGTCCGTCGGAAAAGAACTGCCCGAAATTGGCCATCGTAAAGGGCGCAATACTATCGGTCTTCGCTTCCGGCGGGATCCGGCCAAGGTTGTTGGTTACGCGGTTCATGGCGGCCATCGAGTAGGCTACCGAGAAGTTGTCGAGCGGTCCCGTTCTCCCGTCCTTGCGCTGGAACGGGTAGATGTTGGTCATGTTAAGACTCAGGTTCGGGAGCAACAGGTCAACCAGCTTGGTCTGCAGGTCCTGGTTATGGCTCAGGTTTATACCCATCGAGAACGGACTCGAACCGAAGCGCTTGCTATACGACACATTCGAGCTCAGCTTGGCCGTTATGTTGTTGAGGTTAGGATTGTTGTACGTGCCGCCCTGCGTGCCGTATCCCAGGTAGTTGTTCTGGTTGTAGGTCGCCGTTGCCATGTTCACAGAAGCGGAAAACCGTCCGGTTCCCTTTGACTGGGGGGAATGGGTCCAGGTAAGGCGGAAGTCTTCCATAAAATTCTTCGTTTCGATCTTGTCGTCACCGTCCGGGTTCTTGGAGTATCCAAAGTTTACCGTACCCGTATACTTGTAACGCTTCATATAGGTCGAATTGGCGTAGAGCGCGTGTCCACCCTTCGAGTAGACATCTCCCGTTAGCGCGAGCTTTACGTGTTCACTGATGTCAAAGAAGTAGCCACCACCCCGCAGGTTGAAACCCCGACGCTTTTCCTCGCCGTATTGCGGAACAATAATGCCAGAGGCGCTTCGTTGGGGAGACGGAAACATGCCGAAAAGGAATCCAATCGGCAGCGGAATGTCATTGAATTGAACGTAAAATGGACCCGCCACAATTTTGTCATTGGGAATAGCCTTGGTCTTAGTAGCTTTGAGGACGTAGTGAGGATGTTCCAGATTACAGGTCGTATAGCTATTGCCAATGCTGAGCAATTCACCTTTTTCGTTCTTATAGACAATATCGCCATGCAGGTACGAATCGCCCTGCGTGGTCACGACTTCGGTTATCCGTGCGCGTTTGGTTTTGAAGTTGTAGATGATGTCTTTCGTCTCGTAAAGCTCAGGCCCGTTCTTGAAGACCGGGTATCCTACACGTTGGCCGAGTGAGTCGCGGGTACCGTGAGCGGAAAGGGTACTGTTAGCGTAGTCGATCATGATTTCATCCGCCTCCAGTTCAATCTCGCCATAAACGATTTTGGCCTCGCCATAAAGCCAAACCAACTGGCCGTCTATGCTGGCCCGGATCGAATCTCTGGCTGAATAATTGATTGTCGTTTCGATGTCACCCTTGCGTTGGACGGTTACAGAATCGTGCGGCTTTTTGAGGGTGTCTGAGGCGATAAGTAGAGAATCACGGGGGGTAATGGTTGTATCCGATTTCACTGGCAAAAGGCCGGGTGGTGTCTTGACCTTCGGCTCCAACTGGGCAGCCACACAATGTGCAAAAAGAAAGAAGAAAATGAAGATAACAGCGTGCTGCACAAGGAGGAAGTTGTCGGCCGATCCTTTACCTTTTAGTGAAAAATTCACAATTTTGCATAAAGGTATTGCAAATACTCTGAACATCGTAAGGGCCGTGAGGAATATCGGATTAACAGCGCTACTGATAGCAATAACCTTGCTAAATTCTTCAAGTAGCTTCAGAGTCATCGATTACCGGGCGATTGGGTCTGCCAGTGTCAGGCACATTATGGATTCCAAAGTTGATGTCGTGGTGATTGACGCCGGTCATGGCGGGCACGACAACGGCACGCACGGCAAGGTGCTAAAGGAGAAGGACCTGGCACTGAAAATTGCCCTCAAGGTTGGCAGTTACATCGAGAAGAACGTGCCGGGTGTAAAGGTCATCTATACGCGCAAGGACGATACGTACATCGCGCTCGATGAACGAGCTGCCATCGCGAACAAGAATAAGGCTGACCTTTTCATTTGCATACACGCCAACGCCAACCCCAATACCAAGGCTTTCGGTACCGAGACTTTTGTAATGGGCCTTCACAAGGATGAGGGTAACCTGGCCATCGCCCAGCGGGAGAACTCGGTAATCCTTATGGACGAAAATTACGAAGAACGATATGAGGGCTTCAACCCAAACAGCCCGGAGTCGTATATACTCTTTACACTGACACAGAGTGCGTATCAGGAAAGCAGCCTGAAATTCGCCTCCAAGGTTGAGTCGCAGTTTAAAGATCGCGTGGGCCGGCAGAGTCGCGGCGTCAAGCAAGCCGGATTCGTCGTGCTGTGGAGGACAACTATGCCGAGCGTGCTCATTGAAACGGGATTTCTCACCAATAGCACCGAGGAAAAGTTTCTGGCGGGCGATGAAGGGCAAGAACTTATCGCTTCGGGCATCTACCGGGCGTTCAAAGATTATAAAAGTGACGTGGAATCTATAAATTGAGGCACCCAAAGAAGGCAATGAAGGACAAGAATACGACTACATGAAATTATCGAAGGAATTTAAGGTCGGCCTTTTCATGGTCGTAACGATCACGTTGCTTTATTTCGGTTTTAATTTTCTCAAAGGGATAGACTTCTTATCGACGTCCAACAAGTACTATGCCGTATACGAGAACATCAATAAACTGACCGAGTCCAACCAGGTATTTCTAAACGGATTGGCTGTCGGACGCGTGAGCGACATTGTCATTCAGCAGTCGAGGAACCGGGTTATCGTAGAGCTCGATATCGACTCTAACATCAAAATTACCGATTCGACGGTAGCGGTTCTGGATGGTGAATTGCTCGGGGGCAGATTCATCACGCTAACGGTTCATCCAGGCAGGCAACTCGAGGCCAAGGATACTATCCTCACGAATACAGCGAAAGGCATGCTTGATTTTGCCGAGCCGGTTGCGGCGAACATGCAAACGACCCTGAAGAACCTTAACACTATTCTCGAGTCGCTGGCGAAGAACACCACCCGGATGGATACGATCTTCCTTCGTCTGATGGCAACGCCAGCGCTATTGAACCGTACGCTTACGACAGCCAATTCGAACATTGACGATCTGGGTATCACTTTCAAGACAGTCGCTGGCAACCTCAACGGAACCCTCGACGAACTTAAGCCCACACTGGCGAATTTCAAGTCCTTATCGGATTCCCTGAAATTGATTCAATTGAATGGCACGCTGGTAAAGGCGCAACAAAGCCTTACGCGTATAAACCAGACGTTGAGCCAGTTGAGCAGCGGTGACAACACAGCTAGCAAATTGCTTACGGAGGATTCTCTTTACGTAAACCTCAACAAACTTTTATATTCGGTTGATTCCCTGGCGCAACACTTCAATAAAAATCCCAAACACTTCCTGGCCCCTCTGGGTAAAAGCAAAAAGAAGATCGACCGCGAACTGAAAAAGGAAGCTGACGAGAAGAAGAAGGCTAATCCCTGATTGCCCTGCAACAACCCACGGCACCGGCACAGCGCCGGACGAACATTCGCCCGCACTCGGTTGCAGAGATGTTCCATAATTCCAATCTTTAGTACCGCTAAGAACTTTGGGAGGCATGTCAAATCACAATCCGGTTAGTAACGAAGATCAGCTGAAGGGGCTTCTCAAGACGCTGCGCACGAAGACCGCCAAAGCGATGGAAGGTGGTGGCTCAAAGAAGGTTGAAGAGCAGCATCAGAAGGGCAAACTTACGGCGCGCGAACGCATCGCGCATTTACTGGACAAGGAAGCGCCTTTTGTGGAGGTAGGTCTCTTGGCCGGTGACGGCATGTATGCAGAGCAAGGGGGCTGCCCATCGGGTGGCGTGATAACAGGAATCGGCTATATTGCGGGTAGGCAGTGCGTTGTTGTAGCCAACGATGCCACCGTCAAGGCCGGGGCCTGGTTTCCAATCACCGCCAAGAAGAATCTCCGCGCCCAGGAGATTGCCCTTGAAAACCGACTTCCCATAGTTTATCTGGTCGACAGCGCAGGTGTCTTCCTGCCCATGCAAGACGAAATCTTTCCCGATAAGGAACATTTTGGGCGTCAGTTCAGAAACAATGCGAAAATGTCGGCCATGGGCATTATTCAAATCGCCGCGATCATGGGAAGCTGCGTGGCCGGAGGCGCTTATCTGCCGATCATGTCGGATGAGGCCATGATCGTCGATAAGACAGGCTCTATTTTTCTGGCGGGCTCGTACCTGGTGAAAGCGGCTATCGGCGAGGAAATAGACAACGAGACACTCGGAGGCGCCACGACACATTGTGAGATATCAGGAGTTACCGACAACAAGTTTCCGAATGATCAGGCATGCCTGGATTACATTCGTAACCTGTTTAGCAAATTTGGTCGTCCCACACTGGCCGGATTCAATAAAGAAGATGCAAAACCTCCTCGTAAAAAACCGCAGGAGCTGTATGCTATACTTCCTGCAGATCGCGCGAAACCCTATGACATGCAGGACATCATCGATGGATTGATCGACGATTCTGAATTTCAGGAGTACAAGGCCTCGTATGGCAAAACTTTGATTTGCGGTACGGCTCGCATCGAAGGCTGGGCGATTGGCATCGTTGCTAATCAACGAAAAGTAGTGAAGACCAAGAAAGGTGAGATGCAAATGGGCGGCGTGATCTACTCGGATGCGGCTGACAAAGCTGCGCGCTTTATCATGAATTGTAATCAACGCAAGATACCCCTGCTATTCCTGCAGGACGTAAGTGGATTCATGGTGGGCAGCAAGGCCGAGCAGGGCGGGATCATTAAAGATGGCGCAAAGATGGTGAATGTCATGGCGAATTCCACGGTGCCTAAGTTCACCATCATCGTTGGCAATTCCTATGGTGCCGGCAACTATGCGATGTGCGGCAAGGCCTACGATCCGCGCTTGATCTATGCATGGCCAACTGCGCAAATCGCTGTCATGAGTGGTGCGGCCGCAGCGAAGACCTTGCTACAGATACGGGTCAGTGCGTTGAAGGCACAAGGCAAGCAGATCGCCATAGAAGAGGAGGACAAGTTATTGCGTGAAATCACAGCGCGATACAATGACCAACTTTCGCCCTATTATGCTGCGTCGCGTCTTTGGGTTGACGGTATTATTGATCCCGTTGAAACCCGCGGTGTGATCGCCATGGGCATTGCTGCCGCCAATCATGGAATCGTAGAAAAATTCAATGTTGGCGTTATTCAAACCTGAAAATCGCGGCTACAAAAGTTCATCGTTTCAAATATTTTACTGAAGTTGCCTGATATGGAGATGAAGGACACTGAACTGAAGGCGCTCGTTTCCCTGCTGGACGACGAGGACGCACAGATCGTTTCTCATGTTGAACAGAAAATTCTGTCACTGGGAACTACGATCATTCCGTTCCTGGAGGAAGAATGGGAGAGCAACTTCAATCCGACGGTGCAGCGCAGGATAGAAGAAATCATTCATACTCTGCAGTATGAGTTACTGAAGGAACGCATACAACAATGGTACATAAGTGAAGAGCAGGACCTGCTTACGGGCATGTGGCTGGTGGCCACTTACCAATATCCGGATATTGAGTTGGTAAAACTTAAACAGGACCTGGAACAGATCTACTATGAGACGTGGCTGGAATTCAAACCCGATTTGTATCCTTTCGATCAAATCAAAGTAATTAACGGCGTACTGTTCAATAAACTCAAGTTCGGCGCCAACACAAAGAACTTTCACTCTCCGGGTAATTCCATGCTGAACGTTGTGCTGGAAACAAAGCGTGGGAATCCGATCACCCTTTGTATCATTTACATGCTGGTGGCGCAGAAGTTGAAACTACCCGTCGCAGGGGTTAATCTGCCGAACCTTTTTGTGCTCACGTATAAGGATAACAAGCATTCACAATTTTACATCAACGTATTCAACAAGGGACTGATCTTTTCGCGCCAGGACATTGAGAACTACATCAACGAACTGCATCTTACTCATCAGTCTTCGTTTTTCGAGCCCTGTTCGAGTCTGGAGATTATCCGCCGTGTGTTTCGAAATCTGATCATGTCATTCGACAAGATGGGTGAACATGCGAAAGCGGAAGAGGTAAAGGAGCTGTTGCTCCTTATTGCCGATGGTGCTGATCTGGGGGTGTAGAGTCCAAATTAACAATTGACAATTTGGGAGGGCCTATCGGCCCTTTCGTTTGCCGGACGCAACGACCTCTAGGTCGTGATGACTACGGCGCACAGCCGCCTGTCCTTTTCAATGGTCAATGGTCAATTGCTAATTGACCTCCGGCTCCTGCTGCTTGGCTACCATACCGGCAATTGGAAGGGGAGACGTCTCTAAATTCCCTGTACCAGCGCTATTTTTACTCTGCCAAAACCCTGAATATGAAATTTTGCGCCACAGTTGTTCTCGTTTGCTGCCTGCACGTTTTCGGTTTCGCACAACAGATTTCGCCGCGCTACGAACTTGTCAAGATGGACAAGACGGTGAATACCTTTAGACATGAGGCGGCACCCGTGATCTCCCCTGATGGAAACGCCCTGTACTTCTTCGTGCAAAATCATCCCGAGAACACCATGGGAAAGGAGGATACACAGGATATCTGGATGTCGAAACGCGACGAAAGCGGCGCGTGGTCGGCGGCTGAGCACCTGGGAAGCCCCTTCAACATTCATCGGTCGAATCAAATGTTCACCGTATTGGACGATGGAAGTCTCTTCATAAAGGGCGGCAGGAGCAAAGGTGAGAAGGGATTCTCTATGGTGACGTCGGGTTCTCTGCGCGAGCTTGACGTCAAGGACTTTAAAGAAATGAATAGAGGCAGGTTTTACGGTGCATCCATATCGGCCGACCTGAAACATATTATCATGTACTTCGGCGAGGTTGCGAACAGTCCAAACAGTGATCTGTACGTCAGTCACCAACAATCTGACGGTTCGTTTTCAAAGCCCGCGAAGATGTCACTCAGCACGAGCACCGACGACGTGGGACCCTTTATCGGGCCGGATCAAAAGACCCTGTATTTTGCGAGCGCCCGCCCGGCGCCCGGCAGGCAGGGGACGGTCGATATTTACCGGACTACACGTCTCGATGATACCTGGGACAAATGGTCGGAACCTGTGAACATGGGAAAGCCGATCAACACCGCCGCACTCGACTATTACTTTACCATTGATAAGGCTGGCAACATCTTTACGAGTCGTGCCAACAAGGCCATGGATGGAGGCCAACTCGACCTCTATGCGCTCGTGCCCAAGGTGATCAAGATCAACCTGATCGGCACGGTACTCGACGAGCGTTCTATGCAACCAATTCAGGCGGACGTACAGGTGAAAATTCTGGAGAAAGAGCCGCAGAAAATGCGTGTCAGCACGGTGGGAAAATTTGAGACAAGGCTTCCTGAGGTGAGGTCCTATAAGATCACGGCGGCTACCCCAGGTTATATTTCAACGGAACAGTCATTCGAAGTGCCGGAGCTCAACAATGACACGACCCTCACCGTGGAAATCCTGCTTAAGCCTGTGCCCAAACAGCTGATGCTCGTTGGAAATGTCTACGACAAGAAAACGGAACAACTCATTACGGCTAAAGTGTCCGTCGCGTTAAAAGAAGACAAGCCGATACCATTCAAATTGACGGCCGACGGAGGTCGATATGGCAAAGAGGTGACGAGAAAAGGGTGGTACCTGATCACCGCATCGGCCGAGGGATACCTGAACAGCACCGACAGTATTGAGGTTGCTGACAACGAACTGTCACCATATTCACGCGATCTGTTCCTCACGCCGGTGGAGATTGGCACAACCGTCAGATTAAAAAATATCTATTTCGACTTTGACAAGACTACCCTTAAGAAAGAGTCCTTTCCTGAATTGAATAAAGTGGTAGAATTCCTCAAGGTGAACCCGAACATCGAAATTGAAATTGCCGGACACACCGACAACAAGGGTACCGATGACTACAACATCAACCTCTCACAGGGACGATCCCAGTCCGTAGTGGATTATATCGTGAGTCAGGGCATTGATAGCGGTCGCCTCGGTGCGCACGGCTATGGTGAAGGCAAGCCTATTGAAACCAACGATACCGATGGTGGCCGTGCGATTAATCGCCGGGTGGAATTCACCGTGTTGAAGATGTAGAGGTAACGGAGGAAGCAGAGTATTTTAACCGCAGGTTAAAATACTCTGCTTCCTCTGCCCCTCCACTATCGACAGTCGCCTACGCAGTAATTCTCAATTCTCTATTTCATTCACTATGTCCCTCACCGATCGGTTATTAATAAACACATCTGTGATTACCGCTCCCCCACTCCCGATGTTCACCAACCCGTAGCATACACGCGCGGTATCGCGCGTAGCTTGTGCATAAGCATCTTCAGCGGGCTTTGCCTTCGACTCCTCCATATAGAATCGATCAAAAGGCAGGTGAAAGTATACGACGTTTTCGCTGCCTTTATAGTTGACCGTTGTACGCAGGAAGGGGGCCTCCGGCGCATCGCGCGTTAAGTAGTCCACGGTAGCGAATCCGGCGGAATCGGTCG
Organism: Chryseolinea sp.; assembly: GCA_035489615.1. Lineage (GTDB taxonomy): Bacteria > Bacteroidota > Bacteroidia > Cytophagales > Cyclobacteriaceae > Chryseolinea. The sequence goes on along the minus strand of DATHKA010000435.1, from coordinate 4,537 downwards.
TAAATACCACATTCACGGCTTCGCCCGGTGACCAGTCGGCGGTGTCGTAAGTGTGATCGGCACTAAAAGACAGGGTAATGTACTTACCGCGAAAAGGATCCGAGGGATCGATGGGCTGCGTCTGAAACTTGTAGGGTGTTCCGTCGCTGATCAGGCGTTCATGGTTCCAGATCATTTTGCCGGGAACGGCCAGCTGGGCAAGGCACGTGGCGGCAAAAAGGATAATGACAAACGTTCTCATGTGTTACCCCTCCGCTGCTTAATCAGGTAGTAATTTGTTCCGAAGAATCCGACCCCGACGCCGATAAACAGCAGACCTCTCACCACAAAGCTAAGGTCCGTGTCGAAGAATCGGCAAAGAATGAGGGCCGTGATAATCAACAAACCGTAGTTGAGGATACCCAGGTGATTCTGTTGCGCACCAGATCGGATCGTGTACACCGCCAGTACCAGAATGCCCAGGTTCATCAGCAGGGCGCCGATCGCGGCAGATTGGGCACCTATGAAATAAACGGCGATGAAAAACAGGAAGGCATAGGCTTTGGTGTTCACCGCCGCCACCCCTTTGGAACGGACATGCACAACCAGGGCTGATGCGGCGATAAGCGTCATTAGGGCGACCATGACAATGCCGAGTGTACTGTAATCGGCGACATCAAGGTTACTCTCCCAATCCCAAAAGTCGACGAAACTAGCGGTTAGAAGAATTGCTACAACGCCCAGGCTACCCACAACAAGGAAACTATTCGAAAGCACACGACCGGTCTGAAATAAGTCTGATTCCCCGGCGATGACAAAGGCACTGAAAAGGCTCACATAGGCAATCAGAAACAATCGACCGGTGTTCTCGCCGACCGTGGCGAGGCATATGGTTAATGACAAGACAAGTAGCCACGATATCAGAACATAGAAGTTGTTTTTCAACTGCGGCCGCAAGTAGGTGTAGTAATAGTTGGGTAGTATCGAGGCGATGACCGCCCAGTACATCGGGGCAGCATGGCTGCCCAGGTAAGTGAAGTAGCTCAGCTCACAACCGTACCAGGTGATTCCGGCAATACACAACATAGCTGTCGTTCCAGAACCGAGCACATAAATGATGGGAACCGCCAGGCACATCCAGGTCAACAGGAAATCAGCAAGATCGCCTCCCATGTTATAGGCTTGGCTTACCACGCTCAGGCACACGCCAATTGCGCAAAACAGAAAAGCACCTGTACCTTCGCGCCAAGTCCGGTTGTCAATTCCTTTGAAGATCAGGCGCCCTGCCAATATCTGGCCTGCCAATAGGGGCAGTATCCCAATGGTAACTCTGACCGACCTGGAAAGATCGTCCCAGTTATGGGCCAGGATAAGGACGATACCCATGCCTACAAGCATGGCCCCCAGGATGCCGAACACAACGAAGAGCCGGTTGCCGGATGCGCTACCTTGATGGTCGTAGTACACCTTGACTCTTTCAGCCGTTGCTTCGTCAATAATGCCGGCTTGAACCAGCTCCGGGAGTGCGCGCAATATTTGTTTACTCATGTGCAACAATCAAGGCGGCGTGCGGCCATGCCGTTAACACCGCCACAACGTATAATTATTTGGAGAACGTGTAAGCATCTACGCCATTCGCAAAGAACGTAGGAACATACAGTGTTTTTGTTTTGGGATCGTACTCAATGTCGGCGGCGTTTACCTTGTCCTTTGTGTCCAGTAGTTTCTTTGCTCCATTGGCATCAACATAGTACACTTCTCCGTGCCAGCTCGACACCAGGTATTCGTCCTTGCCAACCGGTACGATGCCGTCAGCCCCTTCGATCACTTTGGTAAAAGTTGTGAGCTTTTTGTCGTGGCTGAGTTTGAAGCTGTTGCCCGTTGCAAAACTCACGATGAACAAACCATTGTCGATCGCCAGCAGACCGTTGATACCGTTCAACTCAGCGCTTTCAAAGTACACCGTTGCCTTGTTGTCCTTCACCACATGAATCTTTCCCGTTTGTGTGTCCGACACGTAGACATTCCCTTTCTTGTCCACCGTAATGTCGTTGAGGAATTTCGCTCCTTCAATTTCCAGTGAACTTGTGATCTTGCCCGTGGCCAACGAAATCGTTCTGACTTGTGTGATGTCGGCCACGTATAAGTTTCCACCGTGAATGCCCATGCCCTTTGGAGCATCGAGTCCGGTGGCCCAATCTGTCGCTACGATCTTGCCGTCAATGCCCACCTTTGCGATGGTACCATTGCCGTCCTTTTCGTCCGGCTTGCCATTTATACAGGCCACATAAAGAATATTCGCCTTGGGCTCAAATGCCACTGACTCAGGTACCGGAAGATTAGGCGGCGTCTTCCATTTAAGCGTCAATGACTGAGACGTTGCTGCGAAGCCTGACACCAGGAATACGATTACGAGTGCTTTTTTCATGGTCTGAAATAGTTTAGATCAATTTCTAAAGAAGGTTTTTCGATCAAATTTAGATGGTAAACTTCGCTCCCCGGACCGATCATTCCAAATTTATCGCGCCACTTCGACAGCGTCAAGTAACTCCTGCCGGCCACCCCTGGAGCGAACACGCTTCCTGAAAAGAGGCGAGTTCGTCAATCTCCGTTCGGAGGCATACAAGTCAACCGGGTGCCGGTTGCATAATTGCAGACACCATGCAGGCTTTAAAACAATTTTGTTGTTACTTTCGACCGTTCATTAACCCTTAACACATGTATACCGGACTTCTCCACACACACTCCGCCTTGCGCTATGTGGTGTTCCTGGGATTGCTTATCGTCATAGTCACCTCCCTCATGGGTTGGATGAATCGCAAGCCATACACAACGACGGACAACAAACTGAGTCTGATCCTGTTTATTGCTACCCACACACAGTTGCTGGTAGGACTGATCCTCTATTTTGTCAGCCCGTTTGTAAAGTTTGATGAAACGACCATGAGCGATAAAATGACGCGATACTGGAGCGTCGAGCACATCTTTGGGATGTTGGTGGCGGTGGTGCTGATTACCCTGGCGAGGTCGACTTCAAAACGCATGAGCGACGACAACGCCAAGCATAAGCGCATGTTCATCTTCAACTTCGTTGCCCTGGTGGTAATCGTGGCAATTATTCTGATAAGCGATCGCAAATTGATCGGCTAATATAAAGTCGTCAAGGCTTTTTTCGGATCGAACAACCCATGGGCCGTACTTCCGGGGTCTGAATGGTCTGATTGGTGAGCAGTATGTCGATGGCATCTTTGAGATAGGCATTTCGCACATCTGCTTCCACCTGCGCATTATCGTCGATGGCGCCGCGATACACAATCGCAAAACTCCCGCCATTGTTCTTCAGCAAGAATACCTGTGGCGTTCGGGAGGCACCTAGTTGCTTCATCAGCGATTGCTCTTTGTCGGCCAGATACGGCACTTTAAGGTTGAGCTGTGTGGCCTTCTTAGTCATGTTGGCTTCACTGTCGCCTGGCTCCAGGCTGGAATTGACCAACAGCACGGGAACGCGATCGCTGTACTCGGTAGCCAGTTTGGAGATACGGACTCGATAATACTCGTCGAAGGCACACGTATTACTGGTGAAGATGATGGCAATACCAGCGCAGGACGGATACGTTTCAAGTGAAACGGACTTTCCGTTGACGACGTTGTTGAGCATAAAATTGCCCACCGGTTGTGCGGATAAATGACCCGTTGTCAACACGAGCAGGAGGACAAACAAGAGCTTTGATTTAATAGGTTGAGTGCGCGGTTAAGAACGAGAACGAATCCCGGAAACACCTCGTAATGTAAAGGTATAACGGTTTCCGTACCTCCCGCAATGATTCTGCCGCTAATATCACCCGCTTCAGCGAGTTGAAAGGCATCAATGAGCAGGTGCTCTGCAAGCGTCAGGTCCTTTTTTCCATAGATCTTGATCAGCGTCTCTTTCGCGCACCAGTATACCGTGTGCTTAATGAGGTCATTCCCCGCATCCCGCAATTCGTCGCGATGGAAGATGCGATGTGCCACGCGAAACAATTTCACCTTGGGTTGCTCAAGATCAATGCCCGCTGGCCCCTGCTTGTCAACGAGGGCCGCTACGAAGGGGAATGAATGACTCAGCGACACGTGATAATCATAGCCGGTTGGAAAAGGCTTGCCGAAGTCGTCCTTACTAAGGCCACGGAACGTTAATGAAAGGGCAGCAAATAATTCATTTATGAGCACACGCCCGGCGAGCCATTCGATGCGCTTGGCAGGGTGCGTCAGGTTATCAGGCATTGATTCAACGTTTGACACACGCCCGGCCAGCGTGGCTTCGTCTTCTGCTATGCGCCACAATGCCCAGGCACGGTCTTTTTCAGTAACAATTTTTTCCAGCGCCATAACGAATAAGCTCGGTGAAAGTAAGAACTTTCGGAAACTTAAGCGGCGCGTGTTGAAAGTACAAGTAGATAAGGTGCATACACTGACAGGCCACAACCAGAGTGTGTATGCGCTTCAGCCATCATCGAAATCGAATATCGTGTTCTCGGCGGCGGGCGACGGACTGGTTGCCATGTGGGACCTCGAACAA
>DATHKA010000434.1:0-6214 GCA_035489615.1 Chryseolinea sp. | reverse complement strand
GCGGCGAAGAAGGCTGTATTAAAATTCAACGCGATCATTCTGTCGAGCCGTGCAAAATCGGTATCGGCAATCCCTCCGTGCGCATAGCCCCCGGCAAGAAATAAGGCAGCATCGAGCGTTCGATGTTTCGCCAGAATTTTTGTAATCATTTCACCAACGGCATCTTCGTCCGAAAGATCTACTTCGTGGACTTCCACATTTTTATTGCCCCCCGAAGACTTCCCAGGCGACGCGGTGGTGATGACTTTGTATCCGTCCGACAGAAATTTATCGACCGTGGCCTTCCCAAGATTGCCGGAAGCGCCAGTAATCAGCACCGTTTTCATAAGATAATTTTAGTTAGTTCCATCGCTGCATTCCGTGCAGCGATGAAGCAATATATCACTACTTTAGTTGCTGGTGTCTATGAATGTCCTAAATGAAAACAGACAAATTGATCATGATGAATAACCTTAACCGAACAACCTGTTGTTCCTTGTTCGCGTGCTTGTTCGCCGGCGCCTTAATGGCACAGAGTCCCACGGCGCGTTCCGTTACGCAGTTCACTTCTGTGCAAATTGACTCACTGGCGTCTTCGAAAAGAACTCCAGACAAGCCCGGCCGTCTCCTCGTGTCAGGACCTTCCGACGAACGGTATCTGATTGTGGTAAGGACTTCTGAAGGGGCCGTGGAAGCCCACGAACAATACGACGATGTTGCCATTATTCGCGCGGGTCACGGTGTCTTGCGAGTTGGCCCTGCGGTAGAGGGCGCGAAGCTATCGGGTACGGCGCCGATGCGGGAGTGGCTCGGAGGAACTATTCCCAAAGCAGCCGAGCGACGCATCGCCGCGGGTGATTTCCTGGTTATCCCTGCCGGTCTTGCCCATCAGTATGTGCCCGATCGGGGCGATTCCTTGGTATACTTCACTGTAAAAGTGCGCCAGGCGGACAAAAAAGCGGGTAAAAAATAATGTTGTTAATTTACTAAACACTGTTAACTTTACACCGTTAAGTTATTTTGTGGATCAAAATATGGCTATCGCAAATAGAAAGGAGCGTCAAAAAGAGGAACTCAAGGCTAAGATCCTGGAGGCAGCTCGGGCCCTGTTTATTGATCGGGGCTTTGAGGAGACGTCTATTCGCAACATAGCGGAGCGCATCGAGTACTCGCCGACTACTATCTACTTGTACTTTAAGGACAAGGACGACATTTTCTACGCGTTGCACCGCGAGGGGTTCGTGTTGCTCAATCAGTATTTCCGCTCGTTGCAGGAAGTTGAAGACCCATTCGAAAGGCTGAAGGCAATTCAAAGAGCCTATGTTCGATTTGCCCTTGAAAACCGGGAGTATTACGACCTCATGTTCATCAGTCGCTCGCCCATGAGCGCGCTGGAGGATAGCGATGACGAAAAGTGGGAAGAGGGCAACAGGGCCTTTGCTGCCCTAACCAATACGGTTCAACAATGCATAGAGCGCGGGTATTTTCAGGGCATGGATCCCGAGGTACTCTCTTTTACTTGCTGGTCGATGGTGCACGGCATTTGTGCCCTGGAAATTCGCGGTCGCTGCAAGGTAATCCCCGACGAACTGCTCACCGACATAAGCATACGGGTAGGGGCGATGGTGGTTGAAATATTGGAGCGCATGCACGGCAAAAAGCCGGAATAATAAAAAAATTTGCCTTAGTACTTAACACTGTAAAGTAAATGTTCAATGAAAAGTAACAAGACCTCAATCACCCGATTAGCGACTTTTACCTTGGTTGTACTGACCATGCGTTCAGCGACTGTGGATGCCCAGCAGCGGCTGAACACTTACGTAAGAGACGGACTCGAAAACAATGTCGTCGTGCAGCAAAAGGCGATCGCGTACGAGCAGGCGCAGCGCACGCTCCAGATCGCCAGCAGCTACTTTCTTCCATCGGTTACGCTACTGGCGGACTACACGTCGGGAGAAGGTGGACGTAGTATCAATATCCCGGTGGGTGACATGCTGAATCCCGTCTATGCCTCGCTCAATCAGCTCACGCAAAGCGATGCCTTTCGTCAGATTGACAATGTGGAACAGAACTTCTTTCCCAGGAATTTTTATGACAGCCGTATTCGTACGTCGGTACCGCTGCTAAACACAGATCTCTACGCGAACCGGACGATACAACGAGAGCAGGTGGCCATACGCAACAATGAGTTGATGGCCTACAAGCGTCAGCTCGTAATGGAAATCAAGACGTCGTATTACCAATACCTGGGTACGACGGCGGCTGTTAAGATATTGGAAAGTGGGCTTGAACTGGTGGCTCGCAATGTGGAAATCAATGCGTCGTTGCTGAGAAACGGAAAGGCGCTTCCGGCAAATTATCAGCGCTCGAAGAGTGAGTTGGAACGCGTTCGCGCCGAGTTGAACAGCGCGCAGAACCGCGCGGGCAACGCGAAGAAGTACTTCAATTTCTTGCTCAATCGTGACCTTGCGAGTGAAGTGGATATTGACAGCGGGCGGGAAGATGGTGTTGGTGAGTTGGCGTCGGCTGGTACACGCGAAGAATTGCAGGCCCTGCGTTCACTGCAGGCTGTAAATGAGGCATCGCTGCGAATGAGTAAACAGGTTTTCATTCCGAAAATAAACGGCTTCATCGATCTCGGATCCCAGGCGTCAGACTGGCAGGTGAATACCAAGTCGACGTACTATCTCGTTGGCGTACAATTGTCGGTGCCCATCTTTCAGGGAAATCGCAACGCAATGACCATACGCAATAATTCGCTGGAGCTACGGAAGTCTGAACTGGAACTTGCCAACACTGCGCAACGCCTGGCGCTTTCCACGCAGGTAGCGGAAGGTGACTTGATGACTGCCCGCGCCAACTACGCGGCTGCCGCCGAGCAATCCAGGTCAGCGCAAAGCTATTTTCACCTCATCGAGAAGGGATACCAGCAGGGCGTGAATACGATGATAGAGTTCCTGGATGCGCGCAATCAGTTAACGGCCTCGGCGCTACAACAAAACCTGAAATACTACGAGGTGCTTGCGTCGGTGGCGCGGGTGGAGCGCGAACTGGCGGCTTATCCACTTCAACCATAGGCAGGCATCATTCACCAATCACCCAAGTCATCCCATAATCCTACCCATAAAATAACTTTGATATGAAAAATGTGTTGCAAAAACTTTCCGGGTTCGCTTTGCTCGGGCTCATGATTGTCGCTCTTCAGTCGTGCACAGATGGCAAAGGTGCCACACACGCGATACCCAAGGCTTCGGAGGCAATTCCCGTGCGGGTTACTTCTCTAGTACCATCGTCTGGCCACACCGTTATCAAAGCATCGGGTCAATTGACGACTGACGACGAAACGGTGTTGGGTTTCAAGACGGCGGGGATTATAAGCCGTGTATTCGTTCGCGAGGGCGATGCTGTAAGGAAGGGTCAATTGTTGGCAACCCTCGATCTGACCGAAATCAATGCCGCAGTGGCACAGGCGCGCATGGGCGCCGAAAAGGCGCAACGCGACTTCAAGCGGGCAAGCAATCTTTATGCGGACAGTGTTGCCACGCTGGAGCAATTCCAGAATGCGGAAACCGCTGTTGCCATGGCGGGTCGCCAGCTCGAGGCCGCTGAATTTAATCGGAGCTATTCCGAGATTCACGCACCCGCCGACGGATTCGTACTGAAAAAGTTTGTGAATGCTGGTCAGGTCGTGAGCACGGGAGATCCCGTACTGATCACCAATGCGGTGAGTCTACGGGGGTGGGTACTGAAAGTGGGCGTGAGTGATCGCCAATGGTCACGGCTGCGGGTAGGAGATGAGGCGACGGTGCACATCGATGCATTTCCCGGGAAGGCGATGAAAGGTAAGGTCGCACGCAAGTCTGAGACGGCAGATCCGGCATCCGGATCCTTTGTCATCGAGGTTTCCGTTCAATCCGAAGACCTGAAATTGGCAACGGGTATGTTTGGGGCCGCCGAATTTACCATGCATGACGGGGGATCCGTTTGGTCTGTTCCTTTCGAGGCGGTACTTGATGCACATGACAAGGAGGGCTTTGTGTTCATTACGACTGACGGCAAGACTGCCCATAGACAAGCCGTTGTAATAGAATCATTCGATGACCAGCATGTAAGGGTCAGTGCGGGACTCGAGTCCGGTCAGCAATTGATCGTGTCGGGCAGCGCTTACCTCACCGACGGTTCCCTTATTCGTCTCGTTAAATAACCCATGTCATGAAAATCGCAGAGTTTGCCGTAAGAAATTATCAGTTTACGCTCATCATGTTTCTCATGGCTGCGGCTGTGGGAGTTACCACGCTGCTCACGATGCCGCGCAGCGAAGACCCTGAAATCGAGGCGCCTCAGTTCTCCGTGGTGGTCGTATATCCCGGTACGAGTCCAAAGGACATGGAGGAACTGATTGTCGATCCCATTGAGGAGAAGCTCAATGGCCTGGAAGATATGAAGCGCATCAAGACCACTATCAGTGATGGCCTGGCCGTGATTCGCGCGGAGTATAAGTACGAAGCAGATCCCGACGACAAGTACCAGGAGATGGTCAGGGAAGTGAATGCCCTTCGCGCGGCGCTTCCCGCTGAGGTGCTGAGTATGGAGGTGAAGAAGTTTCAGCCGTCCGACGTGAATGTGATGCAGGTGGCGCTCATTTCGGAGAACGCTCCGCGCGCAACGCTTAAGAAGTACGCCGAGTCGTTGCAGGACGCCCTGGAGCAGATACCGGAGCTGAAAAATGTCGAGATTCACGGCCTTCCCGAACAAATCGTACGGGTATCCCTGCGACTGGAGAAGATCGCCCAGATGCACATTCCGTTGGACGCGATCATGGGAAGTCTGCAGAGTGAAATGGCGAATATTCCCGGCGGCAGTATCGATGCGGGTGGAAAGGCCTTCAGCGTGAAGACGAGCGGGAACTACACATCTGCTGAGGAGATTGCCCATACCATTGTATATGCTGCCAATGGACGCAACATTCAATTGAAGGATGTGGCCGACGTAACACTGACCTTCGCAGAAAGCAAACACATTACGCGACTGAACGGCCACCGATGTGTATTTGTGGTTGCCGCGCAAAAACCCGGGCTTAACATCTCGCACACGCAAACCCTATATAAGCCGGTACTGGAGGCGTTCCGCGCCACGCTGCCTGCAAACGTCGACATGGTACATCACTTCGACCAGGCAGACAATGTAAATGGACGATTGGCCGGGTTGGGAAAGGACTTTCTGATTGCCATACTGCTGGTAGCCATTACGTTATTGCCATTGGGAATGCGCGCTGCCCTCATCGTGATGATATCTATTCCCCTGTCGCTTTCGATCGGTCTGGTATTGCTGAACCTTTTAGGCATTAACCTCAACCAGCTAAGCATTGTGGGACTGGTGGTCGCGCTTGGCCTGCTTGTGGACGATAGTATTGTCGTGGTGGAAAACATCGAACGTTGGATGCGTGAGGGTCACTCTCGGTTGGACGCAACGATTAAGGCTACCCGCCAGATTGGTTTGGCCGTCGTGGGATGCACCGCGACATTGATCATTGCGTTTATGCCGCTGGTGTTTTTGCCTGAAGGCGCCGGCGATTTTATACGGGGCTTGCCTTTGGCCGTAATCATGTCGGTGCTCGCCTCAATGGTCGTATCACTTACCGTCATTCCTTTTCTCTCCAGTCGCCTGTTGAAGAGCCACGACAATGGCAAGGGCAACATCTTCATGCGTGGACTTCAGTCGCTCATTCATGGCAGCTACTCCAGACTGCTGGACAAGGCGCTTCGCTATCCCAAGACGACGCTGGCAGCAGCCGGTGTAATATTCTTCCTGTCCACGCAGTTGTTTGGCGTGGTCGGCTTTGGTTTATTTCCAGCATCGGAAAAGGCCCAGTTTGTGATCAACACCATCACGCCGCTGCAAACAAATATTGGCCGGACAGACTCAATTGCTGCTTATGTCGATGAGACGATCAGTCAGATTCCTGAAGTGACGTACTTCGCGACTAACGTGGGCAAGGGCAATCCGCGCGTGTACTACAACGTGATACAGGAAAATGAAAGGACGGACTTTGCGCAGACTTTTGTGCAACTGGAGGAATCCACTTCGCCGGAGCGCAAGCTGGAAGTTATTAACTATTTGCGCGAACAGTTTCGCGACGTGGCGTGGGCGCGGATAGAGGTGAAAAACTTCGAGCAAGGGCCGCCGTTGGTAGCACCTGTGGAGGTCCGCATTTTCGGCGACAACCTGGACACGC
>DATHKA010000433.1:0-23608 GCA_035489615.1 Chryseolinea sp. | reverse complement strand
AAATTTCAGTTGTTGTCAGCGTTCTATTCGCTTTTCAGCAAATCCACCGGGTTGGCCCTGGCTGCTATTACCGCTTTGAAGCCAACGGCTACTCCTGCCAACGTCAATGACATTATCACTGCCACCATCAACAGACCAGGTGAAACATCAATCTTATAAGCAAAGCCTTGAAGCCAGCGCTCCAGTAAATAGGATGAAACCGGAAGTGCAATCGCGGCGGCCAGTAAGACCAACAGTACAAGGTCCTTCGTCAGCAGTGCTGTAATCCTGGAAACCGATGCACCCAACACCTTTCGTATACAGATCTCTTTAGTGCGCGATTCGGTCATCAGCGAGGTGATGCCGAATAGTCCGAGGCAGGCAAGAACGACCGACAAGCCACAAAAGATGAATGTTAGGCGTGAAAATCTCCTTTCCTGGCGGTACATTTCGCCAACGTGTTCATCCAGCATGATGTAGTCAAACGGAAGATGAGGAACAATTGATTTCCAATCCGATTCCAGTGTGCCTAGCGTTTGATGAAGGTCGCCGAGGGCCACGCGTATGTACAAATATTCGACCTTCGATTTGGGAACGAGCATGATCAACGGAGTCACTGCTGCGTGTAAACTCGCAAAATGAAAGTCTTCGACGACACCAATCACTTCGCCCGATTGGAAGTAAGAATATAGTCTTCTCCCAAGCACTTCATTTTGGTCCCAACCGAGCATCTTGACGGCAGCCTCGTTCAGGACAAAAGCAGTACTGTCCGTCAGTGGCTCCTGAAAGGACTTACCCATCAACATTTTGATTCCCATGGTCTCTATGAAGTTCGGATATATGCGAAACATGCTGATCGCGTGTGGCTCTTCTGAGCTTCCCGCCTCAATCACGTCCGTAGTGCCTTGTTGGCCGTCGAAAAGATCCCTGCTGGCTGAAACACCAAGCACAGCGACATGCTCCATCAGCTTATTTCTCAAGGTCGGAAAGACGTTCCGCATCTGGTCATCCGGAAGGTGAACAACGATGATCCCCTCTTTGTTGTAACCCAACGACTTTGACTGCACGAAGTCCATCTGCTTCTTGATCGTAAGGCTTGCCGTTATGAGTACCGTGGTGACGAAAAACTGGAAGACGATAATGGCTTTACGAAGGGGAACCTTGCTACCGCCCCGGCCAAATGTGTTTCTCCCTTTCAGTGCTTCCGGTGCCGTGAGCCTCGACAACAAAATGGCAGGATAGAGTCCCGTGAACGAGCCCATGAGTACAACTAGAAGGACGTAGAAGGGCATCCATTTCAAATGGACGCCAATCGCCAACGATAGATTGGCACCGGGCATAAGTTCGAGTGCGGTAGCCACCAGGTGAAGAAGTATACCCAGCAGTAGGCCAATAGTTGCACTTACGATCGATTCCAGCATGAACTGGAAAAATATGTCCGTTCGGTTCGATCCTAAAGACCGCTTTACACCCGTTTCTTTGACGCGATAAATGGCAAGTGCGGTAGACAGGTTGGCAAAGTTGAAGCAGGCAATGCCCATGATTACGACAGCAATAGCAGCTAATCCCACAGTATAGAGATAATCGCCCTTCGTTGAAATGCCGTCTCGTTCGTGGATGTTACGCGAATGGAGATACACTTCTTGAATGGGCTGCAACTGATAGCTGACGTGTGGCGCATCCTCCGGCGACCGGTAGCGGCTGATAAACGCCGGAAACTTCGCTTCCACACTGGCCCGGTCAGAGCCTTCATGCAACCGTACGTAAGTGGGAAACGATGTCCATGCCCAGCTCGTTAAAGTTGCCGGCGTCCCTCTGGGCGGCGTAAATGTTTCAAACGAAATGAGAATGTCAAATTCAAAATGCGATTTGCCCGTGGGCGCCGTTACGCCGGTTACCTGCAGAAGCGTTTTGCTGACAACGATCGTTTTGTTGAGGGGATCTTCATCACCGAAATACTTTCGGGCAAACTCGGTCGTGATAACGGCTGTGTTGATCTTCTTTAAAGCGGTGTGAGGATTGCCTTTGGCAAGGGGAAAACTCAGGACCTTAAAGAAATTTGAATCGGCATAAAATACGCGGGTCTCGTAGAACTTCTGTTCGCCAACTTCAACGAGTACATCGTCGGCATGGCGTAATCGCACCGCGGCTTCGACCTCCGGCAGATCTGACATGAGCGTTGGCGCAAGCAGTGGCGTTCCCGCGGCCTGCACCTGAATACCCTGTTCAGAGCGGCTGACCGTGTTGAGTCGGTAGACGTTATGGACGGAATGGTGAAACCGATCGTAGGAGAATTCCTCGGAAACGAATTGGAGAATGATGATGGATGATGATAGCCCCAGAGCCAATCCTCCCAGATTAATTAGAGAATAAGTCTTGAATTTGAATGCATGACGCAAAGCAATTAGCAAACTTCTGAGAATCATCAGATAGAGTGTTTATTTCAAATACGAAATGGGAAAAGTGCCTTCATATCCGAATATAAAGAAACTTCTATTAAAAAGGATGTGATGCGCTTGATACCCTAAACACGGCCGTATACATACCCGATGAGCCATCCGAACAAGGCATTGGAAGAGGCAACTTCCAGCAAGTGCGCAATCCTCACTGGCTGTGGCATGAACGGATTATCCACAATCAATTGCAGCGCAGGAAGAAAATACAAAAGTGCGCATGCGACTATTTTTTCAGCCTTCGTACCTTTCAAAAAAAGCAGTACTGGCATGCCCACAATGATCCATAAAAATCCGCGCAACAGTTGGAAGAGAAAAATAAAGGGCCTGGTTTGAAAGTTCTGTTTCATGCCACCTATAAAGCCGACATCTTCCGGACTTCCTGAATAGAAAATGCGAACCGCTTCAAATTGCCAGGCGATGAAATAGCCGAAGACAAAGTAAATAACCACGTATGCACCAGCCAGGCTTATTATCTCTTTTCCATTCAGACCCGCCGGCGTAGAGACATCAAGCCTGTCCATGGCTGGCTTCCATTTACCCAATACCCACATACCCAACGGAATGAACGTGATTGACGTAATCAAGGGGCGCAGGAACAGGTTGAGCAATTCACCATTGGAGATCGACGGCATGGCGTCTCTGAAATACCAGGTCTCGGTTTGAGGCATGAACGTTTGCAGACCCCAAAAGACGATCACCACGCTGAGGAATAGTTTCATTCCCCATAAGTTCAGGCGCTTGATCAGGTAGATGATCACGCAAAACTGCGACAGTATTAGAACGAAGGCCATTAAACTATTGTACTCGCTTTGATTGCCCATCGTTACCTGCAGGGGAATTAGAACAGCAGGCAAAACAAAGAGGACGGAAAAGCAGAAGAAGAGCAGTATGAATTTCAGCAATGTTCTCATAACGATAGGATTCCGGGTGGTTTGCAGGGCAAAACAACGGTCAGCAATGCTCAACAATTGGCGTGCCGCACCCGAACCTTCATGATATCGCTTGATTTTTCTACGTGACGATGATTATTATGTTCACAATTGAACACCGTGATGTTCAATTGCGTTGCTTAATCCCGAGTCAGACAATTTTGCCAGCCTCCCGGCATGTTAGGGAAAAGCCGTCTGAAAGTCATAAGCCTATACCTGGTACTGGTAGTATATACTCTGACACTCGCTGGTCCCGTCGTCGAACAGATCGATGATGGAATAAACGGGAGGAAATTCGTCCAATACAAAGGAGTCACGCCACCAGTTGCCGGACACCGCGCCGTTGCACTGGTATTTCACACCCAGGTATTCAATCGAATCAACGTAGTGAACATGTCCGCTGATACACAGCTTTACGTTCCTGTGTTTGAAGAATAGATTTTTAATTCGCTGGTGATCAAGATGCATGTCGGCAGAAGGAAACTTTACCTCGGCAATCGGAGTCCGCTGCGTGTGATAAAGCATTGCACCAATGGACATGATCGGCACGTGATTGAACACGCATATCGGGCGCTCCTTTGGAATATGTTTAAGCTCACCCTGGAGCCATTCGAATTGTGCATCATCCAGGCTATAGCCCTCGGTACCATTAATACTATCAAGGGCTATGAACTGCCAGCCTTTTGCTTCAAACGAATAAAAACGGTCGGGCATTGACAACAACTCAATTGCCCATTGTTTTCCATATCGCTTTTCCTTCTTGTACGCATTGTCCAGACTTTCACCCGGCCCGTACCACACATCATGATTACCCAATGCACTGTACATTTTAATTTTATTTCCCTGGATGATCTTCTGCCACGTGTTCCAGCGCGTAGAGACGACTTCCTTTGTTTGGTTGTTCTCGTCCATCACCGTATCACCCGTATTCAGGATAAGGTCTGGGGCGTCGGACAGGGCATTGATGTCCGCGACCACCCGGGCGAACGATACTTCTGCGTTTCGCTGATCGAGTATGTGTACATCGGTAATGTGCGCAACCCGCAATAGGCGTTTGGCGATTTTTCGTTGAACCGGTGATGCTTCTGAATGAAGAAATGGCAGGCACGAGGCGACGATGCTGCCTAACGAAGCCTTCTTAATGAATGCGCGACGATTTGAGTTCATATCGGTGAATATATCGACGTCATTTTATCAGGTGATTAGTAAACTGTTAAGAATTGAGCAAAACGGAAATCTTTAATTCGCCTGTGCACCGTCGTCTATCCAACAGACAATCGTGGATATGTAATTACCCGGAAGCGGTCCATCAAACGGCATCGAACGATTCAATATCCGCGTCCTGATTTGCGACGAATAGAACCTGACGTTGTCGAAAGAAGTAAAGTCCACACGCCCGGTTTCAGGGACATGACATCCAGCCCTGGCACAGTAAGTCTTTACAATGGGCTGTACATCTCGCGACCAGCTGATGCCCGTGAGTCCCCGCGGAATGGTCACGGCCGCCTGATAACTACACATAGAGGAATCAACTACCTGGATGTTGTGCACACCGGCCTCAAGGTTTCGGACCTCGATGCTGGCTGTCGTTCGTTCCCTAAGCAGCAGTTGGTTGTCGAGATAGATATCACAGAACCCTTGAGCTCCTGACACACTTATCATAGCCAAGCCGTTGCCCTCTTCACACTTGTCGTCCGCCGTTGTCAACACTGATACGGCAAGGTGGCTACTCAGGTGGCGTATGCGAACATGCAAGGTATCTGAACAGCCGCGTACATCCACCAGTTCGACGAGGTAGTCCCCTGACGATAAGGGGTGAAATGCAGCCAACGGATCTAATGGATCGATTTCAAGTTCCTGTGGCGCACCGTTGAGAAGTAGTGAATAGCTATGGTCACTTCTGGCAATACGAACAAAGAATCCACCAGGGATGTCACAGGTGGCGTGCTGAACGGGACGATCCAATTGAATGGTCAACGGATCACTAAGACAATCCGGCTCCCGAACGATCTCATGATTCACACAAGACAAAGCACAAGTCAGCGGCAGCACGGCAATCAACCAGCATGTGCGCGCCGTTTGTTGTTGAATTTTCTCATCTTCGCGATAACTGAAGTCAGTATTCACCGCCTATCTTTCTTTGATCAAGCTTGTCAAGAGGGAGTCTCGGCAGCCTGGCCGGCCTGCTCGTCAACGCTGTGGTATCCGTGAGGGTGTGAAGAAAACTGATGATATCCTGCTGCTCAGACGCAGAAAGGTTCAACTTATCCGTAGGCAATGTCTGGTTGGAAAGGTTGACGCCAATGCCCGCACCCCCACCCCGGTTGTAAAAATCCAGAACTTCTTCGAGCGTTTCATACACGCCATTGTGCATATAAGGTGCTGTAAGCGTTGCGTTGCGCACCGTAGGAGTCTTGAAAGCATTTCGAAAAAGATCGCGCGGATAAGTGTTAAACTTTCCAGGGTCTGTATCTACCTGCGCATTGACTGTATCGGAATGCGCCGGTACACCCAGTACTTCTGATTCTGTTTCGGCATACATCGGAGGCACCGAGCCATTGAACAGCGGCATGAAGTGACAGGTTGCACATTTTGCTTTGCCCATAAACAAGTTGAATCCGTTGATCTCCTGATCGGAGAGCATAGCCGTACTGTCGCGCATGTATTTATCGAAGGGAGATTCGAACGAGCTAAGAGACTGTACATAGGCAGCAAGCGCGGAACGAATCATATCCGATGTGACCTTTTCTTTCTCCTTGTCACGCGTTCCAGTCTTACCGTACGCCGCTAAGAAAATCTCCCGGTATTCGGCGCTTTCATTCAATAGGGCAGTCGCTTCCTGAAGCGTGTTGTGCATTTCATGGCTATTGCTGACAACATCCGCGACCTGGTCCTCAACAAACATCACGCGCTGATCCCAGAACTGGGAACGCTGATAAGCAGCGTTAATCAGGGTGGGTGCGTTGCGGTCTATTGAACCCTTGAAGTCAAACGCGACGCTACGCTTCTTTCCATCGGTAAAGGCGAGCTCAGGCTGGTGGCAGGAAGCACAGGCCCGCTTGTTATTGCCCGACAATGCGGGATCGAAAAACAGCATTTTTCCAAGAGCGATTAATTCCGTTTCCCTGGGATAAGCGTGATTACTGAAAAAGCTTGCCTGATAAACGTGCGGCTCAAAGAAGTCTGCCTTGCGCATATCAAGGGCTTCGCTCCATTTATTGTCATGGATATTCAACTCGCCTTGAAAACGAAACAACGATCTTGATAGCGGATTCAGATAACGGCGAATAAAAGCTGCGCGGTCAAACGCATCGAAATCGTCGTGCTTCGACAAATATTGCCTGGCCCCATCAAGAATTTGCGACATCTTGCTCCATGACTGCGTATCATCCGAAGCATATGGAGCGATGAGCTGATCGATGCCATCAAGCGCAGCAGCGCATTCGGGCAGAGAGGCCAGCGCAACGGGAGAGTCAAATCCAGTGATGCCTAAGCTCATCATGCGCAGGACCTGCAGCCGCACGGCCTGGAAGATATTCTGGTCGGTAAGTTCTGTGCCCTTCATCAACGATTGAATCCTGCCGCTGCAGGATTGAAGGATGGCCGCTTCGCGCTTCAATTCGACAATGCCTGTAATATCAACGTTGGGAAAAAGAAACTCCTCAACGACTTGAAAACCCGTGGCATAGTTTACTTTATCGTCGTGTTCATCGGCCTTGTCGATCGCGGGTCCGTTGATCGCCTTACTCGCTCCTGCGAAATAGAACTCCACAATTGGCTCGATGTGCTTGTAAGCTTGCCGCGCCTGCACAAAATGCACCTGCGCACTTTTATAGTCGTGATTGTCAATATCAACAACCAGGTGGTGCAGGAGCGTCTGCAAGGAGTCCACCTCAGTCATCACGAATTGTTTCACGAGTATTGAAGGATTTTCATTGATCGCGGGCGCTCCACAGGCAAACAGTACCAGCGACACCAAGATTATGTACGCACGTATTCTCATATTCATGAAAAAGTAACTGCCCCGGCAGTACCGAGGCAGTTGGTAATTACAACCTATGGCAAATTAGGATGTTCGGATAGTTATCGGCCCAGCCCTTTCACAATGAGAATCTGGCTGCCCTGATCCTCAGCGGCGCGCAAGGCACCTCCATCAACGCCTGCAAATTCTGGCTTTCTCCATGTGTGAACTTGAACGCAAAGCATGAATACGTCTTCAATGCCCACGATGTCGGATATGTCAACCATGGAGCCGTACTCCCAGGATCCGAACGCAGAATTGGTAGACATGAATTTGGATCCCAAGTCGTCTGTGCGATGATGATCGAGTTCAAAAACAGGCTTCAGCGCTTTAGTAGCGAGATCATATTGATAAATGTAGGAGTCGTGCGTCTCGGTTGTGTATCCGTTCGGATCCTCTTGCACGTAGAGATAGTTTTCTGTGACAACAATGTTGTCGACATTCTGGAACGCCTTCGCCTTACCGGTAGTCCTGTTGTCGCCATCGAGAATGAGTTGCAAGGTTCCCTTTAACGGGTCCGCAGCATCAAGCACAAGTTTATAAGTACGTCCGTATTTGGTGCGGTCCGTGTTACCATCCTGGCCGGTCACGTTGAAATACACCTCGCGACCAACACCGTCTTTGCGGTAGTCAATATCCTCTACGCGTCCGAAGGCGATACCATTAAGAGCCGCCACCGCGCTGTTTATCTGAGCTCCCGTCTGGGTGGTATGATCCTCGATCTCTACAAATTCTACGTTTGTCGCCGTCGCATCTTCTTCGAAGTCCATTTCGCGTTCGTTGAGATCTGTTCTTCGAAGAACGTATAGCTTACCGTTGTCAAGGTCGCCTACTTCGTCTGACATATACATGGCGACTTGTCCTCCGGCAGTTCCACCGGAATCATCATCACCTATCAACACCACGGTCTTTCCCGCATAGGCAGTCTTGGGAAGGGGCACGGCGTTCTCGGCGTTCCAGCGACCAAAGCCTGCAATTTCGCGTGACATCGAGGCGCTACCCGCGCCAGCAAAAGGGCTCAGTGCATGCGTCCGAGACTCTACACTGCTCTCGCCGCAAGTAATGTACAGCGGACCGAAACCATGCTCTTCCATGGTTGCCAGCGTTGCTGAGCAAAGGCGCCATTGTCCACCATCAGAGTTCAGGATGTATTCGCCGCCAACGGGCTTAAAAGTCTTGTCGAGCGTGATGCGGGAAACGGCGAAGTTGTCTTCGTGATTAACGAGCAGCATGTAGCCATCCGTTGCCTTCAGCAGTCCGGAACCATCAGCCGAACCGCCAAAGGTGAAAGAAGGAGCGCCGATGAGCTTGTCTTCGCTGCTTATGAGCGAAAAGACCTCAAGACTTTCGAAGCCGCTCAGTTTCTTCACTAGCGCCGGCGTAGTAGAATAGTCCTGAAGCACGACATCGGTCGGATAGTTCTCGCCATCTGCGCCAGGGTTACCCTGGTCTCCTTTGTCACCCTTGTCGCCTTGTTGTCCGACCTGTCCTTCAGGGCCTTCGCAGGATACAAACGCGACGGTCAGGGCCATTAGGAAGACCAGCAGTTTAGTAGTGATGTGTTTCATTGTCGAGTAGTGGGTTAGAGTAGGTTGATAGCCGTGAAGGTAGGACACGACCAAGACCTCAGCGTCAACTCAGGTTTAATGATCTGTTACCCGTTAAGGGTAGCTTGTAAAGGGTACGTTAGGGATGTGTTAGCGCGTTAATATATCTTTCACATTCGCAGGATGGCGCGCTGGAATTGAGTCGTGGCAGGCATGCAACAATGGACGTATCTATAAACGCCCGCCAAGTATGATGTCTGTTTTTGGAGCAGTAAGCAGGCGGCCCGTCTTGTAGAAATCGCTACCGCTCCGCGCCTAAGTGGAAATGTGAACCGTTATTAGCTCTTCTTGTTTAATCGACTTTTCTCGATGCCGAGTTTTTTAATTCTCGAATTCAGGGTCGAAACGTTCATCTCCAGCAGTTCGGCGGCCCCCGCCAGGACCATAAACCTTCCAGTTGCAGCTTTCTAACGTAGCGATGATGTGATCTCTTTCGTTTTTTAATAAGCTCATCAATTTCCGGTCAGGATAACCAACTCTTAAGGTCTGCGTTTTGTGGTAAAATTCTGAGACGATCGGGCCCTTCGTCAGTAGGACGGACCGATGCATCAGATTTTCTAACTCCCGAACATTCCCGGGCCATTCATAATTCTCCATCGCATAAATTACCTCCGCGGAAAAACCACTGACAATCTTCCTTTCAATGTCGGAGAACCTGGCTATGAAAAAATTAGCCAATAACAAAATATCATCTTTTCGTTCCCTCAATGGGGGAATGACTATCGGAAATACATTTATCCTGTAATACAGATCCATTCTAAATCTTCCGGCTGCCACCTCTTCATCCAGTTGACGATTAGTCGCGGCAATGATGCGCACGTCTACCGTTCTCGTTGAACCCCCTATGGGCTGAATCTCCTTTTGTTGCAAAACGCGCAGGAACTTCACCTGTAAATCAGCGGGCAACTCACCGATTTCATCTAAAAAAATTGTACCCCCATTCGCCTGTTCGAAACTCCCCATCCTCTTTTCAATCGCCCCGGTAAACGCACCTCTTTCGTGACCAAACAATTCCGATTCAATTATCGTCGTTGGAAGAGCCCCACAATTCACTACTATTAAAGGCCTCGCTCTCCGATTGGATGCGTCATGGATAGCTTTTGCCACTAGCTCTTTGCCCGTTCCACTTTCACCAAGAATCAAAACAGAAGTCTCGGATGGTCCGGCTAGCCGGATATGCTCCAGAACATTCATCATAGCCTTGCCCTGTGCCACGATTTGAAAGGGATACTTATCGGTCACCGGTGTTTCAATTTTGCTGTATTCCCTCGGTATCGAAGCCCCTTTCTGCATATCATCATGCAACTCCAAGGCTACTTCGAGTGCTAAGAGAACATCGCGTTGCCGAAATGGCTTGACTAAGAATCCATAAGGCCTTGTGGCTTTTGCTGCCAGGAAAATTTTCCGGTTGGAGTTTGCAGACAAATAGACAAACGGGACTTTACGGTTAGCCAGGACCTTAGCAAAATCGACTCCGGTCAGCGTACCATTCAGGTAAATATCCAACAGGACCAAGTCCGGCCTGTGCCGGTCCAGAATATCCATTGCCTCAACAAATGAGGCAGCAATCGGAAGTAGCGTATAACCCGCCCGATCGAGGATAAGCCGCAAATTGTTGGCTTCAATAAACTGATCTTCTACAATGAGTATCTTCCGCTTCATCTTCAAGCCTTAAACGCTGTCTTCCTGAGTGACTGGGATTTGATCTGTAATTGACTCTTTTTGAAATTCAATGGTCAGTGTCGTTCCTCTTATTGTGTCGATTTGTACTCTACCTTTGAGCTCCTTGCTAAGTCCTCTGATAAGCTGCATGCCCAGACTCTTGCCTTCATCCTCTTCCTTCAATTCAAATCCACTTCCATTGTCTGAGATGACGAGCTTTACCATCTCAGTTGTCTGACTCATCGAAATCAGCACCGCGGGAAGCGATATGCCGCTAAATGCATACTTTATGGCATTTGTTACACCTTCGTTGATAATTAGTGCGACGGGGATAGCTTGTTGCAGATTTAAGTGGACGGGCTCCACGTTCAGCTTAAAATCTATCCGCTGAGCATCGAAACTATCCTTCAAATAGCCGATAAGCTCCTCGAGATAAATTGACATGTCAATTGTACTTAGATCATCATTTTGGTAAAGCTTCTGGTGAATCAGAGACATTGCGTAAATACGATGTTGACTCTTTTCTATCGCCTGAAGCGCATCTTTTTCCAGGTAAACGGCCTGAGATTCAAGCAAGCAAATGACCGTGTGCAGATTATTCTTCACACGATGATGCACCTCCTTTATGAGCCATTCCTTCTCCGTAAGTGAGTGTTGCAGCTGTTTGTTCATTCGCGAAATTGTATCACTGTCACGCTGCTTACGCCGATATTGACGATAAAATATGACTCCTGTTACCAGCAAAAGAAGACTGCCATACAAGGTTGCATTCTTGATGAACCTTAGCCGTTCCAAATTCATGTCTTTCAGCTGCCGCTCCTTAGTCAACACCGCTATCTGTTGGCCTTTCACCAGAATGTCCTTTTCCTTTTTTTCAGTTTCGAACTGAATCTGTAGCTCAGCTATCTGCTTGCTTTTAGTTTCATTGTACAATGAATCATTCAGGCGAATGTAATTTTGCAAATGCGCTACGGCTGCATGATAATTGTGCCTCGCGGTATCCAACGCAAACCAAAGCTTATGATTAGCCGCACGAAGGGAGAGATCAGCCACTTTTTCCGACAGCTCCTTATGCTTCTTCAAATATCTGATGGCCAATTCATGCTGTCCGGAAGAAATATAAAAATTAATGGCAACTGCATAGACTTCAATCATTCCAAATTCACCAATACCCACATTATCGAACATCTCCAATAACTGATCGCAATAGGGCTGTGCGCTGGCATATTGTTTTAGCAATGTAAAACTGAGTATATAACATCGCAACAAATTGAAATTAACGTTCGTTTCGTTGGGCTTTTCATACTTTGCAGAAATTTCCTTAACAATACGCAACGCTCTTTTTGGATCTCCGAGATTTGCCCAGTTAAGGGCAAGGTTTGTGCCTACTACATAGATTGAACTTCGGTCATTATACTTTTCCGCTACACTGAGTGCATTATTGAAATAGTAAATGGCTTTTTGTCTATCATTTAATCGCACAAGGGTTCTCGCTATTGCGTTGTTTATCTGACAAAGTTGAAAAGAAGTATCGCCAACATTCTCCGCTGTCTTTAAAGCCAACAGCCCATAATCCAATGCTTGTTTATTATCGCCCTGAAAACCGTAGGCTGTACCCATCAAAATATAGACTCCTTGTACTGCCGCGTGATTGACTAAGCGATAGCCATCTAACGAAAGCTTAAGGTGCTTCAACGCTTTAGCATACTCATAGTTAAGAAAACACAGATCACCAAGGGCATAATGGCTTGAGGCGCTTCTCTCGGTGTTACCAATCTGCTGAAAACAATTAAGGGCCAATTCCATCAGACGAATCCGCTCAGCTAACTCCTTTCTGTCGCTATAACTATAATATCCTGAAAGCTCAAAATAAGCACTACCCAAATACAATCTATTGCTATCGGATTGTAAAATCTTAACCGCCTTCTCCACCATCCTCCTCGCTTCTTCCTTACGTCCCTGCTCTTTAGTTAAATAAGATTCTGTCAACAGTTGGAAACCACGTGCGGCTGACGACTTTACCGACTTATTGAGTATCGTAGCTTCGTCTATATAGACGGTTGCACTATCAAAATCTGCCTGAAGTTCTCCTGGTTTATGAATATGATATTGTGCCAGATGTAGAAGCAAATCTATGCGTTCAACACCGGGAAGAGTTTTGTTTAGGACTACAAGAAGGGAATCTGCTGTTCGTTTCTCGATTGGTTGCGAGAAAGTCCTTGTCGCAAATATTGACAAGATTACTATGATAGCATAGTCCTTCATTACTGCATGAGTGTTTGACAAGCAGCCGCATTCAATCATGATGACCGCCCTCTTCCCCATTCTCCCGAAGCCTGGCGAGCCTGAATTGAATTACAGCATAACTTAAAGTTACAGCTATTGATAACTAACAATCAAAATATCATGGCAACATTTTCACATTGTTGAAATGTCAACAAACTCCCAACAATTTTCTTCAAACTTCACTAAGGCACCCACGCGCGTCTAACGTAATAATTTGATTTTCAAGACATTATATCTGTTGGCATATTAGTTGACCCTACGGCAAACATCAACTTGCAAGGGTAACACCTAAACAAAAATTTATGAACACACCATCTTTCACACAAAGGCTTACGCGGGTTTTTCCCGCTTTCGCGATCGCTGTCTTATTCCTAACAACTTTATTAACCAATTCAAAAGCACAAACTATGACCGTAAAAAATGTCGTATTAGTTCACGGCGCATTCGCCGATGGTTCCGGCTGGAAAGGGATCTATGATGTACTAACCAGGAAGGGGTTCAGTGTAACTATTGTTCAAAACCCGTTGTCATCGCTGGAAGATGACGTAGCCGCCACAAATCTGGCGCTTGACAAACAAGAAGGCCCTGTGATTTTGGTCGGACACTCCTGGGGAGGCGCTGTCATAACGCAGGCAGGTGTGCATCCTAAAGTCGCCGGTCTCGTCTATGTTGCCGCTTTCCAGCCTGACCAGGGCGAGTCTGCATTTACATGGTTCAGTTCAATGCCTCCGGTTGCCGAAAATGGTGTGATGCCACCAGATGAAAAAGGTGTCGTCTACTATGCTAAAGAAAAGTATCACGCTGGTTTTTGTGCAGATCTGAGTAAGAAGGAGTCTGACTTTATGTACGCGTCGCAAGGAGCATTTGCGGGTAAGTCTTTTGCTACACCATTGACTCAAGCTGCCTGGAAAACCAAGGTTAGCTACGGAATCGTAGCCACGGAGGATAAGAGTATTCGTCCGGAAATAGAAGAAAAAATGTACTTAAGATCAAATACCAAGATATCTAAAATAAAAGGTAGTCACGCCGTGTACATTTCGCAGCCTGAAGCCGTTGCAAAAGTAATTCTTGACGCAGCGGAAAATGCATCTAAGGCCGCCAATTAAATATCCCATGAGGAAAAGGGGCCAATCCTTTTCCTCATCTCTTTGACCTGCTATGAATCAGGTTCCCTAAGGCGAAATCTTGCGCAAAGACACCCCATATTCCCCGGTTCCTGCAGTTCTGCCGCCCCCGTCATCGGGCGGCTCATAGCTGAATGACAATCGTATGGTATTGCCTTCATCTAGCACAGTGATGCTCGTAATCGGCAGTATGTTTTGCAAGGCAACCAATGTCAACGTTTCATCAGACCACGACCATGTGCCATCCGTGCCGGCGAAAAAATAGGGCGCACCACTTGCCGTAAAATCGCTCGGATAATAATCGTCATCGATCCGGAAGTCTAATGAAAGATCATCTAATACCCCAGGCGTTGTACCAAAAGGCAGCGACGCATCGAAAGCCGATCCCCACGAGCCACGCATAAATATGGATGCCTTTTGCGTATCCGTCGTAGGAATATCGCCTTGCGGATCGCCATGATCGTCGCAAGCCCCCGACAATACAGTCAGCGCAGCAACCATCAATAAGTAATGTATCTTTTTCATAGGATTGAGAATGTTAGGATTGAGTATTATGCCCGGCAATTTTGCTGAACGACAATTTTGACTGGATACCATTTTATCTGACAACCATAAATTTCAAGACCCTCAAAGTTTTCTGCGACTCTACGCGCATCAGGTAAAGGCCAGCATCATAAGGTCCGTCCATGGTGATCACGCCCTGTTGTTCAGTTACCTTTTCCGCTGAAGATCTCACGGCAGTGCCCATACTGTTAAGCAGTGTAAGGCGAATTTCGCCCGAGCCTGACAAATCCTGTTTCGTAAATTGGTACTTGATCTGAATGTTACTTCCGCTGCGCAAAGGATTGGGATAGAGCGCAAATGGTTCAACCTCCATTTCTTCCTCATTGCCCAGGATGATCTCCACTTCGCCACCCTGACCGCTACCCTTGTCATTGGCAAACATGTCCGACACTTCGGCCGGAGTGACTACACGGTTCCAGATCCGCACATTATCCAACAATGCGGAGAAGTCTGCACTATACGTGCCGGTACCATCCTGCATGAGCGTAAGCGGTAGTCCCGAAGTGAGGCTGCCGGTAATCTTCGCCATGTCAAAGCTATTCGGTGAGGCATCCGTCTGTTTTAGCGCGCCATCAAAGTAAACATTCATCCTGGCAGAGCGATCGAATGCGACGGCTACAAAATGCCATTTACCATCTTTGAGACTGGAAGCTCCATTGGTATCGGCATTCCAGTCGAGGCGATTCGTTCCGTCAGCGGCGTTCACGTACCAGCGGTGAGAACCTGCATCATCGGGATCTACAGGGCCAATAGCGAAGCCGTTGTTCTCGCCGCTGTTCCAGTCCTTGTTACCGACAATTACGGGGTCGCTTGAGACAGGGATCAATGGATTGATTCTCACCCAGAACGCAACGCTAAAGTCGATCGTACCGAAGTCTAATTCAGGCACGAGCGGGAATTGTGCGTGAGCGTCTGTGGGAAACAAAGCGACATCGCCGCGGTCCGGATCTTTGATAAACTCCGTGGTGCCAACACCGGCATCGGAAGCATGGAGGTTGTTGCCGCTGAAATCGCCAAGGCTGCTGTTTAATGGAAGGAACACCGTGGCGCCATAGGCTTTATCCTCGGGCTTGTACATCGTTGCGATTTCCTGGGCGGTGAGCACCTTCCCTTTCCAGATGCGCAGGTCATCGAGGAATGCTGCAAAGTCCGCCACATAACCACCCGTTGCGTCCTGCATGATTGTTAAAGGCAGCCCTGAACTCAGCGATCCTGGGGCTAAAGTGAGATCGTATGAGTCCTGTGCGGCATCCGTCTGTCTTAACAGGCCGTCATAGTACACATTCAATTTTGCATCGCGGTCGAATGCCACGGCAATAAAGTGCCATTCACCGTCTTTCAGATTAGGTGTTTCGTTATCGTCTGCATCCCAGTCCAACCGTCCGGTGCCATCCGCCACATTCACCGTCCAATGATGAGCATCCACTGCGTCGGCGTCGTCCAGGGCTACCAGGAATCCTACGTTGCCACCGCTATCCCAGTCCTTATTGGTAAAAATAGCAGGATCACTGGGGATCGGAACGCCTGCATTGATCTTGATCCAAAAGGCAAAACTGAAATCGTCCGTTCCGAAGTCCAGTTCGGGAACCAGCGGAAACTGGGCGTGTGCTTGTGTCTCGAAGCTGGCAACCTTGCCACGCTTGACGTCTTCAACGAAGGTCACAGGAACACTTCCTTTGTCTTCGGCGTCTACATGTCCCGTTGCGTCAGTGAGGTCTGCGTCGAACGGAAGGTAGACATCGGCACCATAAGCCAGGTCGTTGCCGGGCTCGCTTTCCGGCTTGAAGTTGTACACGGCCAGGATCTCGTCGGCTGAAAGGGCCTTCCCGGTCCATATCCGGATGTCATCGAGCTTACCAGCAAAGTCGGCGCCGTATGCACCCGTGTTGTCCTGCATGATGGTGAATGGTTTGTCATTGGGTGCAAGGTCACCCGGAACCAACGTCATGTCTTTCGAGTCCGGAGCGACATCGGTTTGCTTCAGTACGCCATCGAGGTAAACGTTCATCGTTGCGTCGCGGTCAAAAGCCACGGCCACGAAGTGCCAGTTCGCGTCGACGAGATTCGGTGTCCCATTATCGTCGGCGTCCCAATCGAGGCGACCACTACCATCGGCCACATTTACTGTCCACATGTGGGAGCCTGCTTCATCAGCACCATCGAGCGCGACCAGGAAACCAACGTTGCCACCACTATCCCAATCCTTGTTGCCCACGATAACGGGATCGCTGGTGGGCAGCGGCGGGGTGTTGCCAATTTTTGTCCAAAAGGATACTGTAAAGTCGCCGGTACCAAAGTCAAGTTTTGGATCGAGCGGTAACGTAACGTGTGCCGCCACTGGAAAATCCGCTACGGTTCCGCGCTCGCCGTCGTTCACAAATTTCGTTGCCTCTATTCCTGCGTCAACTCCGTCTAGGCTATTGCCACTCTTGTCGAGCAGGTCACCATCAAATGGCAGATACACGGTAGCACCCAAAGCCGGATCAACCGAGTAGCCATTTTCATTCAAGGAGGCTACTTCCTCTGTCGCTAACACACGGTCGTAAATCAAGATGTCGTCGAGATATCCGGCGAAGTCCGCACCGTACACACCGGTATTGTCCTGCATGATCGTGAAAGGCTTATCATTTGGAGCAAGGTCGCCCGGAATTAACGTCATGTCCTTCGAACCGGGCGACACATCCGTCTGCTTTAATACACCGTCGAGGTAAACATTCATCGTCGCATTTCTATCGAAGGTCACGGCTACAAAGTGCCATGTGCCATCAACAAGACTAGGCGCACCGTTGTTATCGGCGTCCCAATCCAGGCGCTGGCTTCCGTCGGCCACATTCACCGTCCACCTATGGGAACCTGCATCATCGGCACCATCAAGGGCGACGAGAAAGCCGACGTTGCCGCCACTGTCCCAGTCCTTATTGCCGACGATCACCGGATCACTCGTAGGAAGGGGTGCTGTAGCCGGAACCTTTATCCAAAAGGCGACGGAAAAATCATTTGTCCCAAAGTCCAGTTTTGGATCGATCGGCAAGGTTGCATGCGCTGCAGCGGCAAAGTGGGCCACGGTTCCGCGCTGTGGGTCATTTTCGAATGTTGTGGACACCGTTCCTGCGTCTGTGGCGTGAAGGTTATTGCCGCTGGCATCATTCAAATCCTGATCCAACGGCAGGTATACTGTCGGTGCCTGCGCGAGCAAGGCACTGCAGGCCAGTATCAATCCAAGACAGGTAAGTAGAATATATTTCATAGCGATCTTTCTGTTGACTTTGTTTGTGATTAATCTATATCCCACCATACCCTGGTTTGGGTGTTGTCGGGACCTTGCACGGCAACCGCGGCCGCGTAATTTGCCTGGTTGGCATTCTGCTCCGATAGCGGATAGAGGAATCGAACCGGAACAAATCCGAGCGAGTTTGGACCGGGCTTGATCTCCGGAACGCCGGTACGCCGCCATTCGGACCAGCCCTCAAAGCCCACGTTGTAAAGGCTTATCCATTTTTGCGTCCATATCTTCTTCAACTTTTCGTCGTGTGTACCGGAGTAAGCGACGGCGTCCTGCGCGAAATACGAATCGCCAGGAATTACGTCCGTTGGTTTCGGGAACGTGTAGTTGTCAGGAATGCGACTCGCATAATAGTCGCAAGCTGCGTGTATCCCCGCTTGATAATAATCAGACGCATTGCCGGTGATGTATCCATTCTCTGCTGCTTCCGCCAGTATCAGCTGAAGCTCGGCATAGGTCATGATCAGCGTTTGGACTGCCGTCTTCGACGCCAGATCCGGGTTGGCGCTGATGGGTGCCCAAAGCAACCCTGGAAGAGATTGATTGGCAGGTCCGCCGTTGAAGGTTGATTCATTCGCGATGCCATTGGGAACTCCGACGTATTCAGGATTGGCACTTTCGGCGGTTGAAGGTGTTGCCTGGGCAAACACGTACAGGCGCGGATCGTTCAAACCTTTCAACACATTTACGAGGTTCTCGGCAGCTGATGCGCCAAAACCAAATGCACGATACCGGGGAAATTCGTTGCCCAATTGATCGAGGTATTGCAATGCGGCCTGATCCTGATTGCCGGTGAAGATCGGGTACGCACCGGGGTTGGATACAATCTCGTGCATTTCTGCTGATGGATCCTTGCGACCCGAGATGCGAAGCAAACAACGCAGCCGAAGCGAATTGGCAAACTTCTTCCACTTCAGTATGTCACCGTTGTACAATATGTCACCTGAAACCGCTTCGTTGCTGGTGCTCAGCAACGAATTGGCTTCCTTGAGGTCGGCCAGGATGCCGTTATATATATCCTCCTGTCGATCGTACCGGGGAAAGTTAACATTGTCCGTCTTGGCCTTTACGGCTTCCGAGTAAGGAATGTCTCCATAGATATCGGTCATTGAATGAAAGAGAAATGACTTCCACACCAACGCGATTCCCTGATAATTCTTAAGATCACTTTCAAGCGCCAGGTCATGCATAGTCATCACATTTCTCAGACGGTCGTAATAGGTCCAAAGAAAGTACCCTTCAGCGTCGGCCGGCGACCAATCGAATGCACTGACAAACTGGTCCGCCAGGTAATCTGCTACAATGTTCCCACGGTTCCAGGAACCATTGTACGAATCGTTTAATGATTCGCGAATGATGGCGGGAAGCAGCAATCCCGGAGTAGACAAGTCTTCCGGTTGATTGGGATTCGTGTTGATCTCTTCGAAGTCATTCGTGCAACTCACTGCGCTAAAAACGCAAACGACGAACGTTATGATAAGTTTTAGGTAATTGCCTTTCATGTCGATGGTAAGATTAAAGTCTGAAGCTCACGTTAAAGCCATAGCTCTTGGTCGAAGGAAGGCTCATGTTTTCAAAGCCCGGTACAAGTCCACCGCCACCGGTCGCCATGGTCCCTTCCGGATCAAAGTCCTTGTTGGAGCTGGGCGTCCAAAGTTTAAGATTGCGGCCGACAGCGGATATTCGCACATCCTTGAAGGGCAACCGACCCATCCACTTTTGTGGCAACGTATAGCCTAGAGCAACCTCGCGGAGTTTTACAAAGGATGCATCAAATCTTTGTGCTTCAGAGTTGTGGTCGAAGTATTGCTTGTAATAGGCACGGCCGCTGGTGCCATAAATGCCTTCACTGGCTGTGCCATCCGTACTGACGAGGTTGGGGCTGTATGTACCATCATCGTTCTGTGCGGCGCCAGCGTGGTAGTACAATCCATCGTATTCTGTCCCCGGTTCCCGCGCTGCGCGCTCATAGCCGGATTCCTCCAGAATACCAGCACCCATGCCTTTGTTGTAGAAGCGTGATATGAATACCCCGCCCTCGCGGATATCAAATAGACTTCTGAAGGATATCCCTTTAAACGTAAAGGTGTTCATGACATTGGCGGTCCAATCCGGATTGAAGTTGCCCAGGTAGATCGGGTTTGTCGTTTTGATCGGAAGGCCGTTTGCTGCAATGATGATATCGCCCTTCATCGGTCCCTCTGGCACTCGCTCGAATCCCGGGCCATAGATGGCACCCATGCGCTCACCCACCCTTGCCTCGATGGTTGCCTCCTCGCCAGGCGCTGTTTGAACATAGGCGGGAACGCCAGGTGCTAATGAGAGTACCTTATTCCGGTTGCGCGCATAATTCGCGCTGATCTCCCAACGGAAACTATTGGGAAGGTCTATCGGCGTTGCCCTTAACATGATCTCGACACCAGCGTTCTTTATTTCACCTGCGTTGATGATCCGGCTGTCATAGCCCGTTGATCCCGCAAGCGTAAGTGGGAGAATCTGATCTTTCGAACGGATGTCATAGTAGGTAAGATCAAGGTTGAGCCTGTTGTTGAACATGATCACATTAAGCCCGAACTCGTAAGTATTGATGGACTCAGGTTTAAGCTGAGGATTCCGTAACGTGCCCGATTCAGTTAGCGAAGGAGTTGTTCCCCATGCGGGCGCAGCGCCGTACGTTGAATACAATGCGTAAGGCCCGGTGTCATTACCGACTTCGGCCCAGCCACCACGAAGCTTGACCTGGTTGATGGCATCGGGCATCTTAACGAATTCATTGATCAATGCGCTGACCGAGACCGCAGGATAAAAGAAAGAATTGTCGTTGAGTGGTAAGGTACTAGACCAGTCGTTGCGGGCAGTTACATCAAGGAATACTTTGTTGTCATAGTCGAACTGCGCCAGACCGTACAAACTGTTTACCCGTTTCTTATAGTTGTATTCACTTTGCGTTAGTGGCGCTGCACTGTTGCCCAGGTTGTAGACACCTGGTATCGTGAGTTCCGGGGCATTTACATCCAGGTTCCTACCAACATCATCCCTGCGATTTCCCCCTACGGATACCGAGGCACCGAACAATCCATCCCGTTTTACATCGTACTTCAGGAGGAAATCGGCATTGCGCTCCTCGGCATACAGGTTGTTCACGCGATAGGCGCCTCTCGGGTTATCGACAGAACTCCACGCCTGTTTGAACGTGCGCTGATCCATGGAAAGATCTGTCGACAGGCGAACCATCAGACTCAACTGGTCCGTAAAATCATACGTCAATGCCACGTTACCAAACAAGCGATCCTTCAACTGGCTACTGGTGTTCTCATATTGATAAAAGAACGGATTGTTGTGGTTCTCTCCATAGTTGTACTGAAACTGCTGAATTCCCTCCAGTCCGGGCTGCCAGTAGTTACGCAGGGAATTCATATTCACCTGCCGGGTCATCCAAAGCATAAAGTACATGGGCGTATTGCGTCCGTATCCTTGATCAGGACGGTTGCTGCTTTCCGACTTGACATAGTTCAGTCTGACATCTGCCTTCAGACGCTTAGAGATCTGCGCCGTTGTGTTTACGGCTACTGTATTGCGCAGAAGGTCATTGTTTGGCACAATACCCTTTTGATCCTGGTTCGTGTAGGAAAGTCTGAACGTTGACTTCTCTCCACCGACGGTAACAGCAACATTGTTGAACAACGTGTGTCCCTGTTCAAAGAAGTCTTTGACGTTGTCAGGCTGCGAAATCCAGGGTGTCGGTATAATGGAACCCCTGTTTGGTACATAAACATCCCCGCCGCGATAATCGTTGATCGTTGGTGAATCGAACTGGGAGCGCTTCGGCCCATAGTTCAACCGTGGTCCCCAACTTTCATCGAAACCATCCTGAATGCCATTGGGCATGGAAGCGAGGTCGCCCTGGTACCCGAAGTTGGATCCCTCGAACAGGCCACTGTTTCCTCCGCCGAATTCATTCTGAAATCGCGGGAGCCGCAACACTTCTTCAAACGTTACACCCGAATTGAATGACAATCCAACGCCCTGGCCTTGCTTTCCAGAACGCGTAGTAATAATAATGACACCGTTGCTGGCGCGGGCTCCATAAAGCGCCGATGCGGCAGGACCTTTCAGAACATTGATACTTTCCACGTCAGCTGGATTTATTTCAGCCGCACCGTTACCAAAGTCTGCGCCGGACGTATTGCTGATAGTATTGTTGATGGGAATTCCGTCGACGACAAAGAGCGGTTGATTGCCATTGAAGTTAAGCGACGATTCCCCGCGAAGAATAACACGCGTCGAACTCCCCACCCCGGCATTGGACCGTACGTCAAGGCCAGCGACCTTTCCGGATAACTGATTGGTAAAGTTTGAGTCGCGAATTTCACCCACAGCATCTCCGGTGATCTCCTGGGTAGCATATCCCAGCGATTGCTTCTCTCTCTTTATTCCCAATGCTGTGACCACGACTTCGTTCATTTGAAACGCATCGCCCTCAAGCACGACGGAGATACTGGTGCGCCCGGCGACTTCAACTTCCTGAGTGGCATAACCTACGTATGAGAACACCAATACGCCGTTTCCATCCGGCAACTGAATTCTGAAACGCCCGTCGGTATCGGTTACGGTTCCGACGGTTGTACCCTTTATCACCACGTTCACACCGGGTAAGGTTCCCTGAGTGGCATCTGACACCTGTCCTTCCACATCGATATTTTGACCGAATGCGGAGCCTGAATAAATAAGCAAGACAAACGCCACTATCCAGGCAGAGGTGGCTAGTCTCCTGTTTGGTAAAAATCCTTTCATATGAGTTGGTTGGAATGGACGCTTATCAACACCCATGCGAATACTGGGGAGCGGGTGTTGAATGGGCGAACGAAACTACAGAGGAAGTCCGCGGATTATTGCGTACCCAGGTTATGAAATCATTACTGCACGATGAATGAATTGGGGCCGGCGGTGATGGCCGGTCAATTCAATCCATAGATGATGTATCGGAAATATGTTTGCCCATTGTGCATGCTGAAGATGGAAAAATGCAGTTCGTCCTTTTGTTTTACCGCGCGAGTGACTAGGTTGATGCGAACCAAATTGCCGTCCTACAGACACCATCACCTGTCAGACATCTTGTGTCAGAGAAACGACAAGCCAGAACTAATTAACCAAGAACCACCCATACTCATGGAACGCAATCCGCAAAACGTATCTCTGGAACAGGGCGACGTAAACATCAGTGAACAAAGAGAAATTTTCACGCATGCATTAAGTGCGGATACAAAACAACTGATAGAGCAGGATGCGCGTTACTTTCTACACCAGGCACTGTCAACACCCGTGATGAATGTGCTGCGCAAAACAGAAGGTGCCTGGATAGAAGATTTTGATGGCAACCGTTACCTCGACCTGCACGGCAATGGCGTCCACAACGCCGGATTCTCAAACCCCGAAGTTATACAAGCCATCATTTCCCAGCTTCAGACGGGCTTGGCATTCACGCCACGCCGTTATACAAACGTCGCTACGATTGAACTTGCCAGGAAGCTGGTCGACATCACACCAAAAGATCTGACGCGTGTTCTGTTTTGCCCTGGTGGATCGGAGGCCATCGAAATGGCTGTGTCGTTGGCAAAGCACATTACAGGAAACTGGAAAACAATATCCTATTGGGACTCCTATCACGGCAATGGATTTCAATCTTCGTCACTGGGG
>DATHKA010000432.1:0-14658 GCA_035489615.1 Chryseolinea sp. | reverse complement strand
ATGCGCCGCGAATATGTCCGCTTGCTCAATGCCAAAGTCACCCAGACGCCGATCATGGTGGAGAATGGACCGGAACAGTGGCGTGCCACGCAGGTTTTTATTCGCGGAAACTGGATGCTGCGTGGTGATACCGTGTCGGCGGACGTGCCTGCATCGCTGAACCCCTTTCCCAAAGACCAACTCCACAATCGCCTGGGCTTTGCCAATTGGGTGCTGGCCCCGGAGAATCCGCTCACGTCGCGTGCCGTGGTGAATCGCGTGTGGGAGCAGCTTTTCGGCAGCGGAATTGTCGAGTCGCTGGAAGACTTCGGTACACAGGGTGCCGCACCCAGCCATCCGGCGCTACTGGACTGGCTCGCCTTGCGTTTTCGGGTAGATCATCAATGGCATTTGAAAGCACTCATCCGCGACATGGTCCTGTCGGCGACCTACCGGCAGGACTCGCGCATAACGGCTGAGTTGCAGGCACGTGATCCGCAAAATCGTCTGCTCGCGCGCGGCCCACGCGTGCGCTTGTCGTTCGAGCAGATGCGCGATCAGGCGCTCGCCGTCGGCGGCCTGCTCAGCAGCCGTATGCGAGGTCCCAGTGTCATGCCCTATCAGCCGGCAGGCATCTGGAGCTCGGTATATAGCAGCGAGCGATGGAAGGACAGCGAGGGCGAGGATCGTTACCGGCGTTCAGTTTACACGTATACAAAAAGGACAAGCCCGTATCCCTCGATGATGATGTTCGATGGATCGAGCCGCGAGGTTTGTACGAGTCGACGCATCCGCACCAATACCCCGTTGCAGGCGCTGGTCACCTTAAATGACTCTTCGTTCCTGGTGGTGGCGCGAGCCCTGGCACCCCTTATGATGGCGCATAGCGATCAGGTTGGGGCACAAATTGACGGCGGATACGAGCGTATCATGTTCAGGACAATGACGCCTTCGAAGCGCGCGGTCCTGGAAAAGCTATACCGCGAGGCGTTGTCTTTTTATCGTGAGCACGAGAGCGATGCCGAGAAATTAATGGCGCAGAAAAAACCGAGGCCCGAGGAGGCAGCTATGACGGTGGTGGCGAATGCGCTGCTGAATCTGGACGAAACAATAACGAAAAATTGACCCTTTTGTACCGACAAGGCATGCCTTGTCGCAACAAAGGGCTGCCTTGTCGCAACAAAGAGGCATGCCTTGTCGCAACAAAGAGGCCCTTGTCGCAACAAACACATGCTCGAATGATGAATTTAGAGAGAACGCCACCTTCAACGGCCCCGATAGGGGCCTCCATAATTGTCAATTATCAATTGTCAATTCTAAATTAGCATCCTATGGATAACCACGAAATAAATAACCCGACCAACCTGGCAGAACTCCAGCAACTATCGCGGCGTCATTTTTTGCGCGAGAGTGCCGTGGGATTAGGAGCGGTCGCGTTTGGCATGCTGGCGGGATGTTCGGGAACGGCGACTAGCCCAGGGGTTGTATCTGCCGCCGTGGATCCCATGGTGCCCAAGACGCCTCACTTTCCTGGCCGTGCAAAAAGGGTCATCTATCTGCACATGGCCGGTGCGCCGTCGCAGCTGGAGTTGTTCGATTACAAGCCCGAACTCCAAAAGCTTCACAACCAGCTTTGCCCGCCATCGCTGCTGGAGGGAAAGCGATTTGCCTTCATCCGGGGCGTGCCAAAAATGCTGGGACCGCAGGCGACCTTTCAGCAGCATGGCCAGTCCGGCGCACTCATTTCCGAGAACCTTCCACATTTTGCGACCATTGCCGATCAGGTATCCTTTCTGAAGGGGGTTCATACGGACCAGTTCAATCATGCACCGGCACAGTTGTTTGTTCATACCGGTTCACCACGCCTGGGTCGACCCAGCATTGGATCATGGATCACGTATGGGCTAGGCACGGAAAATGCGAACCTGCCCGGATTCGTCGTCCTGACATCAGGGGGCAAGACTCCCGATGCGGGCAAGAGTGTATGGGGAAGTGGTTTTCTACCGTCGGTGTATCAAGGGGTGCAGTGCCGGTCCGAAGGCGATCCCGTGCTGTTCCTCAGCGATCCCCACGGCATAGACCGCAATCTTAAACGGCAAACGATCGATGCCATTAACGCCATTAATCAGCAGCATTTCGACGATTTCAAAGATCCCGAAACACTAACGCGCATGGCCCAATACGAAATGGCGTATCGCATGCAGGTTTCCGTGCCTGAAGTAATGAATATCAATAACGAGCCGGAATACATTCACCAGTTGTATGGAACCACCCCTGGTCAGGCATCTTTTGCCAACAATTGCCTGCTGGCCCGGAAGCTGGTGGAGCAGGGCGTCCGTTTTGTTCAGCTGTTCGACTGGGGATGGGACGCACATGGTACGTCGCCAGCTGAATCAGTCGACATTGGATTAAAGAACAAGTGCCGGTCTATTGACCGCGCCATGACGGCGCTCGTTCTGGATCTCAAGCAGCGGGGATTGCTCGACGAAACACTCGTAGTATGGGGAGGCGAATTTGGCCGCACGCCGATGCAGGAGAATCGCGAAGGAAAACAAATGGCATTTTATGGCCGGGACCATCATACCGAGGCCTTTACCATGTGGATGGCCGGAGGTGGTATCAAGGAGGGGACTACGTGGGGAGAAACGGACGAGATCGGCTACTATCCGGTTTCCGGAAAGGTATCGCTGCACGACGTTCAGGCTACCATCCTCAACCAGCTGGGCTTTAATCACGAGAAGTTCACCTATCATTTTCAGGGCCGTCCCTTCCGACTCACGGATGTTTCAGGACAAGTAATTCGTGAGATCCTCGCATGACGGAGATGATAGGAAGACTGCATCCGTTACTCGTGCATCTGCCGATAGGGATTCTGTTGCTCGCGGCGGCGTTTGAACTACTGGCTTACTTCAAACCGTTCCGGAAGCTTAAAACTTCCGTCCGCACCATGATATTGTTTGGTGCACTGGCCAGTACCCTGTCCGTTGTAACGGGACTGTCATTGGCAGCCGGGGGCGGCTATGACGAACGCCTCATCGGAGTTCACAAGAACGCAGGTATCATAACGACGATTTTCGCCTGGATAATTTTCTTCGCGCGCGACAGCATCATCACCCTTTTCAAGCAAAAGAAAAAGCGCAGGCTCGTTCGCGTCTTTCTTTTTATTCCACTGGCGGTGCTGGTGGGTCTCACGGGACATATGGGCGGTTCCCTTACGCATGGTGAGGACTACTTATCTGGCAGCTCGCAGGCAGCAGAACAAAAGGCTTTACGCCTTAGCTTGCAAGGTGACCCGGATAGCGCGCGGGTGTATGCGGATATTATCGCGCCCATTTTAGACACGCGTTGTTACAGCTGTCATGGGCCTACCAAACAGAAAGGTCAATTGCGCCTCGATCAACCCAGGTTCATTGCCAGCGGTGGCAAGCATGGCGAAGTCGTCGACGCGTTGCAGCCAGACTCGAGCGAACTGTACAGGCGGCTTGTACTGCCACTCGAAGACGACCACCATATGCCTCCGAATGAAAAATCCCAGTTGGCCTCTGCCGAACTGGCGTTGATCCATTCCTGGCTGGCAGAAGGTGCGCCGTTCGACAAGCGCATCTCGGAATTGCATACGGCGTCGTCGTTTAAGCGATATCTGCAAGTGCTTGTTGCACCCTCGCAGCAACAACGGATCTTGCCCGCACAGGATGTGGAACCGGCGATCGAATCGGCCGTTGCTGCCTTAACCAGTCAGGGCGTCGTCGTGATTCCCCTCGGCGACAGTACCCATTATCTTTCGGTCAGTTATGTGAATGCGCGCACGGTCACCGATGACCAGCTCGCGTTGTTACTTCCCATAAAGGATCAACTTTTGTCGCTTGACCTTGGTCGAACAGCGGTGGGAAATGGTGCCATGCCATATCTCGCGAAACTTCCGGCGCTTACGCAGTTGAATCTGCAACACACACAGATCGCCGACGCAGGATTGACAGGCATCCATGCGTTGAGTCGTTTGCAGTTGATTAACCTGGTCGGAACCAACATGACCGATGCCGGGCTTCAGGAACTGATCCCCTTGAAATCACTTAGGAAGGTTTATTGTTACGGAACACGGGTCACGAAATCAGGTGTAGCCAGGCTGTTGGCGCTCCGTCCTGAAATCGCCATTGATACGGGCGGCTATCATCTGCCCGTGCGTGTAACCGATACGTTGGAGTACAAGGCGGCGAAGAAGGAATAATTCCAGCAGGGCCACGCAACGTTCCAACCCGAAAGTTGATCTCGTCTATGGGATAGAGGAGCTATGCGAGTGCTGCGTTTGGCCGCTCACTTGGGTGGATAGCGTTACCCTAGGCATCTGGATGCCCTGGCGTAACGCAAGGAGGTGATCCGCTATTCGGCAGGAATCGATAACTTGATGACTATTGTTCGCGATCGCATAGGGGAATGACGTTTCTCACTTGTCTAAAACATATCATCGCGCGCGTTGAGCTCGCACCGTTGAAGCACCCTTGTTCGGTGAACCGTTTTTTATAGCCTCATGCAAGGGATTTAATAGAATTACATACTTTTTATCTTAATTACCAGTAATTTTGGGCGAATTATGGGCTATATCATAAGTGGTATTCAGCAGGTCGGCATCGGCGTAAACGATGCTGAAAAAGCATGGACGTGGTATCGTAGAAACTTCGGCATGGACGTTCCTGTCTTTAAAGACAGCGCAACGGCATCGTTAATGACCCGCTATACGGGAAATCGCGCCGAAGATCGCTACGCCATCCTGGCCATGAACATGCAGGGCGGGGGAGGTTTCGAGATCTGGCAATATACCAGCCGGTCGCCAAAGAAATCGGAAGGTGAGCACCTGCTGGGCGACACGGGCGTTTTCGCCGTGAAACTTAAAACACAGGATATTGACGCTGCCTTCAAACAACTCAAGGCGAATGGTGTGAATATCGTGAACGGCATTCAGATAGCGCCTGACGGAAGAAAGCATTTCTATGTCATTGATCCCTTCGACAACTACTTCGAAATCACGGAAAGCAAAAGCTGGTTCAAGAAGAAGAATAAGGCGGTAACCGGCGGTGTCGCCGGATGCGTCATTGGCGTTACAAATATCGACAAGGCGCTGAAGCTCTATCGCGACGTTCTGGGATACACGGAGGTGATTTACGATGGCGTACAGCAGTACACAGATTTCGCCGGTGTTCCAGGTGGAAATGGAGAATTCAGACGCGTAATCCTGCGCTCGAATAAAAACCGGAGAGGCGCTTTCTGCCGATTGCTCGGTGATACAGAACTGGAACTGGTGGAAGCCCATTCAAGGAAAGTCGACAAGATGTTCCGCGACCGGTACTGGGGCGACCTGGGATACATTCACGTATGTTTCGATATTAACGGCATGGCCAGTCTGGCCGAACGTTGCAAGCAGGCGAACTTCAGTTTCACCGTCGATAGCCGCGACTCATTCGATATGGGTAAAGCGGCCGGCCACTTCTCCTACTGTGAGGATCCCGACGGCACACTCATAGAGTTCGTGGAAACGCACAAAATTCCTATTGTTGAAAAGATCGGCTGGTATTTGAATATCAGGAACCGAAATCCAGACAAGCCCCTTCCGGATTGGATGTTGGGAATGTTGGCGTTGAATCGGGTGAAAGACTAGACAATTACTAATTAATAATTGGCGCTCATTTCACCACAAACTCCCCGCCCCCCATCAAATAATCATCCGTATACACCTCCATACGATAGGTGCCCGATGCGTATTCAGACCCTTTGTTGTAGATGAAAGACAATTTCTGGCGCGTGTTATCGAATAGCACTTCCTGTGCTTCCGTGTAGAATTCTTCCTTGCCATTGTAAAGGAAAGTGCCCGATCCTTTGTTCACGTCAAACAGAACCTGGCCGTTCTCATCGACAATGCGGATCATGATCTTTTTGCCTTCTACCGGTGCTACCTTATTTTCGGCGATGTTGAAGTCTATTCTCAGCTGGCTGAGCTGACGTGCCTTAAAGGGCGACTCACGTTCCTTACCCTTCTCAGTAAGTCCCACGATTTGTACGTTCTCCACTTTGAGCTGCGATGCGATGGCCACCTTGCCGGCGAGCTCGTCCTTGCTTTGACTGAGGCGGTTGATGGAGTCACCGAGCTGATTTTTTTGTGTCTTCAGCGAGGTGTTTTCTGTGAAGAGCTCCTTGTTCACCGATTGAAGATGTGCGATTTCCTCGTCCTTAACCTTGAGCAATGTTTCATAGCCTTCAACTTTATCTTTCAGCGCTTTGATCTCCTGGCCTGTTGCCCGACGGGTGCGTTTCAGTTCTGTTTCGATTTCCGCTTTCGCCTTTTCGAGGTCCGCGACATTGCCACCGAGTTTGGTTACTTCGGTAATCTTCTGATCCAGTTCTGCGCTTATCTGCGTAAGCCGCTGCGTGGTAGACTCAAGTTCCTGTTCCGTGGAGGTGAGCTCGGTGGTGATCTCTTTTTTCTCCTGCGAATCGAGATAGATCTTGATTGCCTGTATGACAACGACCAGTGAAAGCAGGGCGATGATGATAGCGTTCTTGTTACTTTTTTTGGGCTCAGGGGAGTAAGCCGATGAGTTTTCGTCCATAGTTTAAAAAATAGTAGCGTAAAAATAGTTTTTCTTACACGCAATTCAAGGGCTAAATCTGTAAAACGAAGTGTTGGCTGTTAAGCGACGGATCAAAGAACACGAATCCGCAACGAAACAGGTCGGCCGTTCCCTTTGTTCGGGGATGTTGTTTGATCTCGGTCCAGGCCCGGTGCATGTCGGTGCTTTGGTGAATATCATCGACCACCACGACTGAACCCGGGTGGACCTTTGACACAATGTGATCAAAGTATCGCACGGTAGGAGCGAAGCGATGATTCGCGTCGAGAAAAGCAAAATCAATCCTGGACATCTGATCTACTACTGGCGGTAGTACCTCATCGATGTTACCGTTGACGACTGCAACATTACTGATATGCTGCTGCGCGAAAAGCGAACTGGCAAGCCCGGCAACTTCAGGCGAACCTTCGATGGTGATAACGTGCGTTCCGGGACAGGCGGCCAGGTACATCGTGTTTATTCCCAACGACGTTCCCAACTCCAGCACGTGTTCGGCGCGATAGTGGGCAACAGCGCGATGATACAATTGTCCATAGCGCGCACCGCTCAGACTATGCTTGGCGATCTCCGAAATCTTCCGGTGAGGCCCACTGGCGTGCTTGGACCCTGCGCCCAGATCCAAAACTTTTATTGCTGTATGGTTTTGCAGGAGCGAAGTGCGCGCACTTTCAATCTGACGAAACGCATGTTGCTGGTGATCCTTGTCGTGCGAATGTGAGGAGGCGTGCTTTCCTGGTCGCACCACCTGCGTATAGAAGTCGTAGAAGAATGGGGAGTGAATGGAATGCGCGTCGACGGCGTTTAGCCAATACGTGATAAACGAACGAATCTGAAAGAATAGGTGAGTCAATTCAGTCGAAGCGGGGCGACCATCGTAAATTCCGGAATGTTCACCTGAATGCTGACACCATCCACGACACGTTCCATAAGATAATTGCCGATCATTTTTCCGATGCCCGATTTCAGGTTGCAACCCGACACATACTGATGCGCTTGTCCGGGTTCCAGAACAGGTTGCTGACCCACAACGCCTTCTCCCTCTACTTCACGCTGGCTGAAGCCTGCATCATAAATATGCCAATGGCGACGAAGTAGCTGGATGGTATACTCGCTGTGGTTTTCAATCGTGATCCGGTAGGTAAAGACATAATGGTACTGACTCGGACTCGAATATGCTGGCTGATATTCGGTCTCGACACTAACCTTTATTCCCTTAGTGATTTCGGTTACCATACGGATCAAAAGTAAAAATTTTTATGAATTCCTAGAGTTAACGTAATGTTTTCATTGGAATTTCCTCTAAAAGAACTGCAAATACGGCGCCAAACGATCGTTTAATCCGTTGGCATTCATGCTTGCGGTATCCCGGTGGCAGCGTACTTTTGGGCGCAGGCCCTAAAACCATGACATGGACGTTAAGATTACTAGCAGCTGGAAAACCCGCCTTTCAGACGAATTTCCCAAGCCCTATTTCCAAAAGCTAACCGATTTTATTCGCCAGGAATATGCGGCCCACACGGTATATCCGCCCGGGAAGGAAATATTCAGGGCCTTCGATGCCTGTCACTTCGATCAGGTGAAAGTAGTGATCATCGGACAGGATCCTTATCATGGGGCCGGACAGGCGAACGGCCTATGCTTTTCGGTGCGCGAAGGGATCGCGATGCCACCGTCCCTGCTTAACATTTTCAAGGAGATCAGAAACGACCTCGGCAAGCCGATCCCGGCCTCCAGTGATCTCGAACGGTGGGCAAATCAGGGGGTATTGCTGCTCAACGCAACACTCACCGTGCGCGCATCAACCCCGGGGTCGCATCAGAACAAAGGATGGGAAACTTTCACCGACGAGGTGATCCGGAAACTGTCCTCCGGGCGCAGCGATATCGTTTATCTGTTGTGGGGTGCTTACGCGCAGAAAAAAGGCGAGATCATCGACCGAAGCAAAAACCTTGTGTTGATGTCGCCCCATCCATCGCCCTTCTCAGCTGATCGGGGATTTTTCGGATGCAAGCATTTCAGCAAGGC
Source organism: Chryseolinea sp. (assembly GCA_035489615.1). Lineage (GTDB taxonomy): Bacteria > Bacteroidota > Bacteroidia > Cytophagales > Cyclobacteriaceae > Chryseolinea. Next base: position 6,034 of record DATHKA010000432.1, on the reverse strand, counting down.
CAATGCGTATCTGAAGAGTAAAGGCCTTGAAGAAATTGACTGGTAACTGCAGGAGTCCTGAGTCCTTAGTATTTAGTCCTGAGTGGGTCTTGAGTATTGATAGTCTCTAGATTCTTAACTGAACTCTGGTACTTTGATACTCAAGACCCACTCAGGACTAAATACTAAGGACTAACTACTACTAACGAATTAGATTAAAGAACCGGCTCCAACGAATCTTGTGGAAGAAGCTTGCGTTGCGATCGATCGACAGCCATATAAAGAATGCCTTACCTACGACATGATCTTCGGGCACGAAGCCCCAGAAGCGCGAGTCGAGTGAGTTATGGCGATTGTCGCCCATCATGAAATAATAGTTCTGCTTGAAAGTGTACTCGGTAACTTCTTTGCCATCGATAAACAGTTTGCCTTGCTCGATCCTCACGTCGTCGTTGTGGTCGTACAATTTGATGGTGGTGCCGTAATAGGCCAGTGTAGAATCGTTGATGGCAATGGTCGCGCCTTTCTTGGGAATCCAGAGGGGTCCGAAATTGTCGGCCGACCAGCTTGAATATTTATCGCCCGAGCCAGACCAGTCATAATAAGACGAGTAGGGGATGAGTCCATCGTCGGTCGTTCTGTTATCTTCCGCTACTGACTTGATATAGGGCAACGCCTTCAACCCAGCGGCGCGCTCGGTCGTGAGGAACATAGTGTAAACAAACTTGCCATCCGATTGTCGTCCGGCAATCTGGTAATCTTCCGGACCGAGGTCCAGCTTTTCGAAATTTCGATCGTTGATAGGTCCGTCGGCCGTAATCAAATAACTGTATTGCAACTGCGGCGGATTTTCTTCCGCTACACCATTGGCATAAACCTGTTTGTTGCGAATCGTGATCGTATCGCCGGCAATGGCGACACAACGTTTGATGTAGTTGGTCTTGAGGTCAACGGGATAGGCGACGCCTTCATTCAAGGCCCGGGGCGGTACATTAAATACCACCACATCATTGCGTTGGATACTGGAAAAACCGGGTAGCCTGTACTGTGGTAACTTGATCCACTCCAGGTACGAGGGAAGGTTGGTGAACCAGATTTTCTGATGCGTGAGCGGCACTTGCAAAGGCGTAGTGGTGGTGCGCGTGCCGTAATGAAACTTGCTTACGAACAGGAAATCGCCTACGAGGAGGGAGTTTTCCATGGAAGGGGTGGGGATCGTGTACGCCTCCATCAAAAGCCACCGGATGAGTGTAGCTGCCACCACTGCGAAAAGAATAGCATCCCACCATTCCCTAACCTTCGATTTAGGCTGCGGAGGTCCGCCAGCCTGTTTCTTCTTCCAAAACTGCCAATTCATAGTTGTCCGTTACAAAAACGCTGCAAATAAAGGGAAAATTATTGACCCGCCATCGGGCACGCTGATGGTCGGCGGTGCCAGATCAGAAATCGAGGTAGTCGTCCATCGTGAGCACCCCCTTCTTTCCGATGATCCATTCGGATACCATGACGGCTCCACGGGCAAACCCTTCGCGCGAATGGGCCGTGTGCTTGATCTCGATGTCGTCGATCATGGACTCGTATTTGACGATGTGGGTCCCGGGCACCTGATCGATCCGGAAGGAACTGATGTAGAGGTCTTCGGATTTCCCCGTCTTCTCGTTCATCCAGCGTTTCTTTCTTTTGGAATGCTGAAGAATAGACTGCGCGAGTGTAATCGCCGTGCCGGAGGGGGCGTCCTTCTTTTCAACATGATGGATTTCGTCCATGCGCACGTCGTACTCCGGAAAGCCCGACAGGATACGGGCCAGGTATTCATTCACCTTGAAGAACAGGTTCACGCCAACGCTATAATTCGAGGCATAGAAAAAGGCTCCATCCTGCAACTTACAAAGCGCTTCGATCTCGTTTTTTTTATTCAGCCATCCGGTCGTTCCACAGACGACTGGAATGCCCTTCAACAGGCAATTCCGAACGTTGTCGAAGGCGGCTTCGGGATGGGAAAATTCAATCGCCACGTCGGCGTCGGCAGAGTCAAGCACGTGCGGATTGTCGATATCAATTTTAGCAACCACCTCATGGCCGCGTTCCTGAGCGATGCGGTCTATCGTGCGACCCATCTTGCCGTAACCGAGTAGTATAATTCTCATAACTTGTAGTTGAGCCAAAAATGCAACTTTTTAGCTTTAGCAGGAATGTTTTGATGCAAATATGAAAGACCGTCAGAATTTGAGGACGACAGTGAACCCTTTCTGTTTACCCAACAGGGCCGTTTGTTCCATAACCGGCTGCACAGACACTTGCAACTTTGGATTGAGGTCGAACTCTTTCAGATGAGCGTCGACGTGGGCATCGATGATCTGCAGCAGGTACATTCCCGCCATAAGAATGATCATGAAGTCGCGCTGTCGTTTGTAGAGATCTACGATGCGGCGGTAGTTGGCCGTGGTATAGGTGTCGTCAGGGTAAATCGCACCATCCGCACCGTACCCATTCTCGAGGTTGCGAAATAGTTTGTTCTTGTATTCGATGTATCCTTCCTGATAAAAGTTTATCCCGTAGGCAAAACCAATAAACCCTCCGTATACGAGCGGAAGCTTCCAGTATTTCTTATTGTAGATCTGACCCATGCCAGGAACAACCGCAGCGTAGAGCAGGGCCTTTCTCGGATCATAACGTGCCGCATAGGACTGTATCAGCATCGTGTCGGTAACGGCCTCGCTGAAGGTGCTATCACTTGAAATGATGAGGGAATCTTGATTAACGGACTCTTGCGCCAGGCCTCGTATTCCGAATAAGAGTATGCACGCAACCAGAAGTCCCTTCCTCATGAGTGTTTCGAAAATCGCTACGAATATACTTTCAAAATGTCGAGAATCCTGTTCAGATCTTCGACGGAAAGGAACGGGATGCGGATATCGCCCCTCTTGCCGTCGCTTTTAACGACAACTCGCGTGCCAAAGTAGGACGACAGCTTGCTTTGCAGTTGGGCGATTTCCCTGGATGCGGGTGCCGAGGGCGTTGCGGCCTTATCGGCGTCCGACTGCGACTTCTGTGACAGTTCGCGAACCAGCTCTTCCACTTTCCTGACGGAAAGCTCTTCGCCGATGGCCTTCTTGAAAATGTATAATTGTGCGTCGGGGTTTTCAACGTTAATGATGGCGCGGGCGTGTCCCATGGACAGCTTATTGTCGCGTACGGCGATCTGGATGTCGGGCGGAAGCTTGAGCAGCCGCAGATAGTTGGTTACGGTTGATCGGTTTTTACCCACGCGATCGCCGAGTTCTTCCTGTCGGAGGCTGCACTCTGTCATAAGGCGCTGATAGCTTAACGCAATTTCTATCGCGTTCAGGTTTTCACGCTGAATGTTCTCGATCAGCGCCATTTCCAGCATCTGCTGGTCGTTTGCCGTCCTGAGATAAGCCGGAATGGCTTTTAGTCCTGCAATCTTGGACGCCTGGAAGCGCCGCTCGCCAGAAATGAGCTGATATTGACGATCTGCGAGACGCCGGATGGTGATGGGCTGAATAATACCGTGCACCCTGATGGACTCGGCCAGCTCTTCAAGGGCCGACTGATCAAAGTGCGTGCGAGGCTGGAATGGATTCACCTCAATCTCATCGAGCTGGATCTCCGTAATGCCATGCGTAATTTCAGGTGCGGTATGCGTGGCACCCACTCTGCTGTGCGGCAGGTTATCACCTTCGAGGCGGTCATCGTTGGGTGTGTCGCTTAGCAATGCGCTAAGGCCACGGCCGAGGGCTTTTTTCTTTGTCATTTCGAGATGCCGTTTTTGTCGAGGACTTCATGAGCCAGGTTCAGGTAGCTGATGGCGCCTTTGCTTTCGGCGTCATGTACGATCACGGGCAACCCAAAACTTGGCGCTTCACTCAATTTAATATTACGCGGTATGATCGTTTTGAAGGTCATTTTTGAAAAGTGCGTTCTGACTTCTTCCACTACCTGATTGCCCAGGCTCGTGCGCGAATCATATAACGTCAGCAAGATGCCTTCTATTTCAAGCCGTGGATTGAGACGCGTCTGAATGATCTTGATCGTATTCAGCAGCTTGCCTAATCCTTCGAGTGCAAAGTATTCGCATTGAACGGGAATGATGACGCTGTCGGCCGCCGTAAGCGCGTTGATGGTGATAAGCCCCAGCGAAGGAGAGCAGTCGATGATGATAAAGTCATACTGATCCTTGATCTGTGCGAGCGCGTCGCGCATCTTTTCCTCGCGCCGTTCGATACTGACCATTTCAACTTCGGCACCCACGAGGTCAATGTGCGAAGGCAGCACGTCCAGAAACTTCAATTCATTGGTGACCACCGCATCGCGTGGGTTGATGCCGTCGACCATGCACTCATAAATTCCGGTGCGTACTTCTTTAGGGTTGAGTCCAAGCCCCGAGGTCGAATTGGCTTGCGGGTCGGCATCTACCAACAAAGTCTTAAGTTCAAGTACAGCCAGGCTGGCCGCCAGGTTAATGGCCGATGTGGTCTTGCCAACGCCGCCCTTCTGATTTGCAATCGCGATTATCTTTCCCATTCTGCTTGCTGAAGTTCAAAAAATAAAACCCCGACAACCGGTCGAGGTGGCACAAATATAGAAGAATTGGCCAGCCGGCGTGGAACAGCGTGGAACAGGTTGTCAACAAACAATTAACAATTGATAATTGACAATTTACAATTGGTCGGGCCTATCGGCCCCGGTTTGCATAATATAGCTCAGAAGACCACCAGCAATGAATGTTTACTTAGGTAAAGAAAAAGAGCCCCGATAGGGGCTCTCTAATTGTCAATTGTAAATTTCAATTTATTTCTTCTTCTTCTTCCTCTCCTCATCCGCTTTTTTCCTCGCTTCTTCTCCCGCCTTCATCGCGTCCTCCAGCTTGCTCATGAACTTCGACTTCTTGGTAACACCTGTCGCGTTCTTCTTCCTGTTCTCTTCCATGATGGCCTTGATCTTGTCTTCGTCAACGAAGCGCTTGATGATCGCTTGTTGGGCGAAGGTGAACAGGTTGGAGATGAGATAATAGAACGTCAGACCGGCAGAGAAACGGTTCAGCACGAACAAAAAGATGACCGGCATAACGTAGGAAACCGACTTCATCGGACCCTGTACGGCGCTGAGCTGGTTGTTCTGCCAGGTGTAAATCAAAGTAGAGAGCGTCATCAACAAAGTGAACAAGCTCAAGTGATTACCCAGGAATGGAATCTCAAAAGAGAAGTGAATCAGTGAATCGTAAGTCGACAAATCCTCCGCCCAGAACAACGGCTGCTGACGCAGTTCAATACTGGCGGGAAACAGGTAGAACATGGCAAAGATCAACGGCATCTGCAACAGCACCGGTACGCAGCCACTGATGGGATTCACACCCACCTGCGAGTACAGTTTCATCTGTTCCTGCTGCACCTTGGTCATGTCTTCGCCTACGCGCTCCTTGATTTCGTCGAGGTCGGGCTTCAGTACGCGCATCTTCGCCATGCTGAGATAAGAACGATACGACAACGGAAAGAGCACCAGCTTCAACAGGAACACCAGAATGATGATGATCACGCCATAATTAGAGATGAGCTGTGTGAGCAGGTTAAACACCGGGAAGATGATGTACTTGTTGATCCAGTATACCGGGGGCCAGCCGAGGTATACGTTCTTGGCAAAACCGTCGGCGACGCTACCGATCTTTTGATAGTCGTTCGGTCCAAAGAAAAACTTGAGGTACGCACCTTCGCCCAGCGATGCCCGGGGGATGGTAAGCTTGATGTTGGCCCGCTTGACCACTGAAGGATCACTCTCGTTGACGAAGGTTTCAAGCTGTCCGCCACTGAATTGCCGGCTCGATAAGATCGATCGCAGGAAGAACTTTTCCTTTATCGTTACCCATTTCAAAGCCGTCGTAAAGGTCTCCGTTTCACTTCCGGATGCCCGCGGGTCGAGCTTGTCGAATCCATCTTCATCAGAATAATAGGTAATCGTGCTGTTTTCGCGCGTGTCCACCAGGTCCTTCTCCAGTGGCTTCAGAATATTGATCCAGCTGAAGTTCAGGTTATCGCCC
>DATHKA010000431.1:0-5681 GCA_035489615.1 Chryseolinea sp. | reverse complement strand
TTATGAGCGACTCCGGTCGCTACTCCTTTCAATTTGATTTTGAAAAAGCCAGTATGCCTCTCCCTTCAGGCGCATCTTGCCGAACTGCGGCCAGCCACTACGCTCAAATCAACCAACAATCTATAATAGATTCCACTTTTTCCTGTACGGGCGCGACAGCAACGCGGTCGCCTCCTGGTCGTCGGTAAATTCCTCTTTCGCAGCATTCCATTTCAGCGGGCGATTCAGACGCCACGAGATTACGGCCAGATGCATCGGCAAAGTCATTTCGCGTGCATACATCAGGTTCGATTCGGGTTGGTTCCTGCTTCGCACGGCATCGACAAAGTTTTGTTGATGCCCCGGAGAACGGGGAATGGACTGCGCAACGGTAGGGATATCCGTTGTCGTCTCGCCATTGATCGTCAGCGAGCGGGTTTCGTAATCGCAAATCAAGGTTCCCTTGTCGCCCTCGAAATACGCGCCGATGCCGCGTTCGGCCGCCCCTGGCACGTCAGGAGGATCGGTTGTCCAGAACAATTTCAGGTTGTCAAATTCGAAATCGGCGTCCAGCCACTTAGGCGCATCGGCGACGCCATCCGTTTTTTCACCGCGCGAAGTCACCGACCGCAGGCCCGCCGGCTTCACGGCCCACCACACTACGTCGGCGATGTGACACCAGAAGTCAGCAAACACGCCACCGGAGTAGTCCAGGAAATACCGATAATTCAGGTGACAGCGTTCGGGATAATAGTCTGTATAGGGAGCAGGTCCCAGCCACATATCCCAGTTAAGGGTCGGTGGTGGCTGCGTGGGCGTTGGATGGCCAAGCCCGGGTGAATAGCCTTTCTTCCACAGCCTTACCGTATGCACTTTTCCTATCGCACCCGATTGGATAAGTTCTACGACACGATGATAATTGTCCGTGGCGTGTATTTGCGTGCCGAGTTGAAAAATGCGCTTGTGTTTCTTTTGATATTTCAACATCCGCCGCCCTTCGGCAATGTCGTACGACAAGGGCTTTTCTCCATACACGTCCTTGCCGGCGTCGAAAGCGAGCATCGCGATTTGGGCATGCCAGTGGTCGGGCGTGGCAATGGTAACGGCGTCGATGTCTTTCCGTTCGAGAACGTGCCGGAAGTCTTCATAGGCCGTCGCCGAACTGGTCGGCTTCAGCGTCTTAAGGGCTGCCATGGTGCTCTCGAGATGGGTCTTGTCCAGATCGCAAAGCGCAACAATATCGACGTTTGGAAGTTTGGCGAACCACGACATGTGCTGATTTCCCATGCCACCCAGGCCAATGTGTGCCACTCTAACGCGATCACTAGGCGCACCGCGGGTAATGAAATTGGGTAGTATGGCAAAGCCGAGCGCTGCGCCACTGGTGGCGATGAATTGACGGCGGGTGAATTGGTTCTTCATTGGCGTTAGAATAAGGGTGTAAACGGTATGCAATCAAACATATGTAAATCCTTGGAACGATGCCAGAAACCTATTGACCAGCGGCTAAGTTTTGGAACAGACGCAACAGGCTTGGTGAGTGCAGCGAAGGCCTATTATATTGTGCCGGAATGATGAAGGATCAGCTGACCCCGACGCCACGCCGCACGCTGGATGTGGAACTATTGAACAGTGAGCTTGAGTTCACGGCGTCCCGCAGCGATGGACCCGGCGGGCAAAACGTGAACAAAGTAAATTCGAAGATCACCTTGCGGTTCAACGTGCGCGATTCACATCTCTTGAAACAGCAGGAGAAGGAATTGATTGTAAAGAAACTTGGCAACAAGCTTACGAAGGAGGGTGTTTTGATTCTGTCGAGCCAGGTACACCGCTCGCAGCTTCAGAATAAACTCGACGTGGAAGAAAAACTGAATGCGCTCCTCCTTGTCGCTCAAAATGTTGAAAAAACGAGGAAGAAGACCAGGCGCACCAAATCGTCGCGCGAAAAGAGTAAGTTTAGTAAGATGTTGAATAGCGAGAAAAAGAAGTGGCGTCAAAAGCCGTGAGGCGATTGTTTTTACCCAGAAGTTCATTTTTTGACTTTTTGCGCCATTTTCCTTACGTGATCATTTTTCCAATTTTTTAGTACTGCGTCCCAATTTGGTAACGAAACTGTGCAGAATGCCCATTTTTGGGGTGTTTTTTGTCATTTGGCAGGTGGCACGTTTTTGATAGTTATCATATTGTTAAGAAGTAATAACATGAGCTTCAAGTCAATTATCGTCCGTTTGTATTACATGCTCATACACTGTGACGGGAAGGTCAATGAGGGGGAGATCGCGTTGGGAAAGCGCATGATGGAGACCGAGCACATTTCCGAAGCTGAGTTTGAGCGTTTAATTACCGCGCTGCAAGAGAGAGACCTTGCCGCCCTTCGCAAGGAATGCATCTCCGAATTAAGGCGCCTGCCCAGGCAGATGCAGATCCGATGCATCGCGTGGTTGTGTGTTCTGGCCAATGCTGATGGATTCATGGACCGCGCCGAATGGCAGTTCATTTATAAGATATACCATAAGGAGCTTCAACTTCCTCTGGATGTGATTATGGAGGTACAGAAGGATTTGACGCGTAAAGTAAATACACTTATCATCGAGCACATTGCCCCCAAACTGTCTAACCCACGTCTTGCTTTGTTCTGATAAAGCTGCATCGCGCCAGATAGGTGCATATAAAATAGAAAACGGGAGCAACAAGTTAATGTATGCTCCCGTCTTCGTTGTATGACTACCGTAGCAGTCACTCAACATCCAAACACGTGGGTCATCTCATTGAAACTGGACCGAAGCATCTTGCGATTTTCATGTCCAAGACTTCTTCTTGCGAAGCTGTCTCATGTTTCGAATCAGTTGCGGGATCCGAAGATTCGCACCGACACAGTCCTACACTGCAGGCTTCTTTGGTTTTATCTCCCGTAAGAAATAAAATTTTGTTTACCTGAACTGCGTGACCTATGCGGTGACTCAGCGAATTGGTGATATGAAGATACTTGTACGTATCAACTGTTTCCAAATATCTGTTCAGATATTACTCCACAACTTTTCAACGAAGTTATCCACAAACTATTGGTTGATTGGTTGATCTGGTGATTGGAAAGGAATTCGCAAGTGGCAGCGAATTGTGCGGCGCCATTGGAACGCTACGTTTTCTGTTTTTTCTTTTTTGCGGAAGGGAAAAGCACGTTGTTCAATATCAGCCGATAACCAGGAGAATGCGGATATAAATTCAGATCCGTGACACCGCGACGGCGGCCCGGCGAACCTTCTGGATCATGACCTCCATAGTACGTCCAGTGGCCCCGACCCAACTCTCCATAGATGTAGCGAACATTGCCCGCCTCGGCGTTGTCGCCCAGTATCAATGACTCGGGCTTCACAAGGGATTTCAAAAATGAAGTCGTCTGACCCGTGAATTCCTTGATCACCTGCTCATGATCCTGCGTCAACATAGAAGGCACGACGTCCCACTTCGCAGAGAAGGTGAACAAACGGAAAAAATCGCGGCTGTTCTCAAAAAAATCAGGCCTTCCGGTGTTGATGTTCGAGAAGCGTCTGCTATTGCCAAACTCCAGCGAGAAATTTTCAAAGGCTAACGTCTTTGAAAAATCCAGCTTGCTTTGAATGTCCGGACCGTCATCGTCAAAGGCCCCTTCCAGAAATTCCATACCGTCGGCTGCCAGCGCAATATCGAATGTTTCTGCACCCGAACACATAGCAAACAAGTAACCACCTCCTGCACAGAAAGCCTTGATCTTTTGGGCTACTTCAGATTTCATCTGCGATACGGATGAGTAGCCCAGCCGGGTAGCCGTTGCTTCCTGCATTTTCGATTCGATGACCGCCGACTCGCGCCACATGAATCGCCAGTGTTGACCGGTAAAGTCCTCGTGATGCAAGTGCAACCAGTCGTACGACGCCAGTTTGTCGCTTAGTACTTCATCATCATAAATGATCGTATAGGGAATCTCCGCATAGTCCAATACGGTGATCACGGCATCCGTCTCATCCGCCACCAATTCATTTTTGATTGAGTAAACAGCGATGCGCGGTGCCGTTTCCAGGCGTACGACGTTCATGTTAACCGAGGGGCTGGCGATCTCCTGCAGGATGGCATTCGTGCGAATGTCGGTGATCGCTTCGAACGACACGCCTCTTACGACACATTCATTTGCAACCTCCTCGCTATACGGTATAAGAAAGCTTCCTCCCCGGTAGTTCAGCAGCCAGTCAAGGTAGGCGCCTCCCTTTAAGGCATGAAACGCCAGGCCATAAGCCTTAAGATGATTCTGCTGGTGCTGATCCATGGGTATTAAAATCGAGCCTGCGCGGCAAAAGCCCAGACTGACCAATACGAGTACCCAAATCGAAACTGCCCCTCTCAACATAAGGTCAACCGTAAAAATCCGGAGGTAATCCGTGACATCTTTAAGGTCAGCAATTTTCCGCTCAATTGCAATGCACGTTTAACGAGCGCTTCAGGCCATTCATGAAAGGGAAGCCAATCGCGCTGCGGCGTATAGAACAAGGGTTTGCGGGTCCGTGTATCCTTGATTGCCGGGAAAGACACCATAGCCTTATTCAGGTGATCACGCTGACGGATCTTTATACCGGGAATCGGGATAATGGAACGGGCATATTATATTTGGACCAACAAATTGACTCACCAAGCATTTTACAATGAGACTAGGTCAAATGGCCCGGAAGTTAGGGATTAGCCAGGGCGAAATTATTCGTTACCTGTCAGGCCAAAACATAGGCATCGAGGAAGGCAGCAACGTGAAGCTCGAAGAGCAGCACGTTCTCCTGTTGTACGCCCAATTTGCCCCAACGATGAATTTTGAAACCAAGTCCGAAGGCGTCGAAGCGGCGCGGGCAACCCCCCACACGAATGACGGCATTGAAGCGAGCGTTGCTGAGGAAACGCCGGTGACGGAACCGTTGCCTGTGCAGGTAGACCCGTTCGCTACCGCGGAAGTGGAGGTTTTGGCCGGAGAACTTTCTGGTTCAGAAGCATTGCGCGAAGAGGTGATCGATCCGCAGCCAACGGCACCCCTGAATGCGGAGTCAGCAGATACCATCCGTGCACCTAAGATAGAACTGGCAGGACTCAAGGTGATTGGCAAGATCGACCTTCCCGGGCCCAGAAAAAAGGAAGTCGTTCCCTTGGACGAAGCGGCCACAGACGAGGCGGCCACAATAGAAGGCGCCGGCGCCGGGGAAAGTACCAACGCGAGCTTGTCGCAAAAGCCGGAACCGGAACAGCGGGATGAAGGCAATCCGGGACGAGATGAGAATAAACGGGAGAGATTGCGCCGCGACGAGGGCCGCAACCAGGATGAACGACGACGGGAACGAAGTAAGCCACAGCGCGAACAACGGCCGCGCAAAAATCCAATTTCCGCGCAGCGGGAGCGCGAAGTCGAAGCGGAACGGGAGCGACGAAAAGAAAAAGCTGCGCAGGATAAAGAACGCCGAACACAAAATTACCACAAGCGTGTGACGCATTCTCCACCCACAAAGGCCGTTAGATTATTCGAAGAACCAGTAGAACAATTAAACGCCGCTACATTCAGTGACGAACCCACCACCTGGTTTGGTAAACTGGTTAAGTGGCTGCGAGGTTAGCCACCGGGCACACCTCGGCACAGGAAGCTTATGCTATTGCGGATTCATAAGAGGAGCACCTTGGTAAAGGTGTTATTTTCG
>DATHKA010000430.1:0-5262 GCA_035489615.1 Chryseolinea sp. | reverse complement strand
ACCACCTTTCTTCCCAGGCGTGCATCGGGTACGCTGGAAACGAAGAAACGCGCGTGATGGCCCGCGTTCCTGAGCACGTTGGCAATCGTCGCCTCGAGTTTTTCAGGAATTATTTTTATTCCGCCCGAATTGATCAGGTTGTCCCAGCGCCCGAGCCAGATGAACCGCCCGTCATCCTCCAGTTGAACCAGGTCGTTCGTCACTATTGCGTCACCCAGATCGGGCCAATGTATGATCAGGCAGCCCCGCGCATCCAGTGAAAAGTTGATTCCGGGCAGGGCGAGATAATACTCCGAAGCACCGTCTCCATTGAGCTGGCGAAGCGCAACGTGCGACACGGTTTCGGTCATTCCGTAGGTGGCATAGAATCGACACGGAAGGTCCTGAAGCAGCGTGAGATCTTGTGCATCGATTGCGCCGCCACCAATAATCACGGTACTCAATTGTTGGAAAGCGTCGCGGCTCCCGGCGTGCAGTAACTCGTGCACCTGCAGGGGCACCATGGCGGCGAAGTCTACGTGCTGTGCCACCTGCCTCAAAGGATTCGAAGCTGGATTCACGGCGATAATTGTTAAGCCTGTCACGAGGCTTCTAACAATCATCATTTTACCGGCGATGTATTCAGGGTTCAGACAAATCAAAGCGGTTTGCCCTTGCTTCAAATGCAGTGCTTTCGACGTAAGCTGCGCACTCGCGATCATTTGCCCACGGGTAACAACAATGCTCTTGGGAGTGCCCGTCGATCCGCTGGTAGTCAATAGGAACTCGTCCACGTCGCTGAGCCACTGCCGCATGAATCCGAAGAGGGCTTCTTCAAATGCCGTCGTGGCCGGAGCCTTCCGGTTGATGATATCGTCGATCGATACGGGACGACCGTTGCAAACAATGCTTTTATAGGGATACGAATCCATGAATCAGCCCAGTGACTGAAGATCTTTGCCAAAACGAGCCAGTACAAAAGTTTCATTTGCACTCAGCCCTTCGCAGCATGCGGCGATGGCCCGATAAATTTCCCTGCGCTCGATGTTCATATCGTGTTTCATGTCCGGCAGCGGTTAACGACTGTAAGATAGAACGCGAGGCGCTAAGTTCAGGGGAACTTGGGATATTTTGACCAATCGGGATCGCGCTTTTCGAGAAAGGCGTTCTTACCTTCTTTGGCTTCTTCGCTGAGATAATACAGCAAGGTAGCGTTACCCGCCAGTTCCTGGATGCCGGCCTGCCCATCGAGCTCCGCGTTAAACGAACTTTTTAGCATTCTGATAGCCAGTGGGCTCTTGGCGATTATTTTACGCGCCCATTCAACGGCTGTTGCCTCCAGCATTTCGAGCGGAACCACTTTGTTCACCAATCCCATCGCCAGGGCTTCCTGCGCATCGTACTGATCGCACAGGAACCAGATCTCGCGCGCTTTCTTTTGTCCGACGACGCGGGCCAGATACGACGCACCAAAGCCGCCGTCGAAGCTTCCAACCTTCGGACCGGTTTGTCCGAAGCGTGCATTCTCGGCCGCAATCGTCAGGTCGCAGACCACATGCAACACGTGCCCACCACCAATGGCCCAGCCCGCGACCGCTGCGATAACCGGCTTGGGGATGGATCGGATAATCTTTTGCAGTTCGAGAACGTTTAGCCTGGGCGTTGCGTCGGGTCCCACGTAGCCGCCATGTCCCCGAACACTTTGATCACCGCCGCTGCAGAAAGCCTTGCCGCCTTCTCCGGTCAGAATGATCACCCGGATGTCGGCGTCTTCGCGGCAGTAATTCATGGCATCGATCATTTCGCTCACGGTGACCGGAGTAAATGCGTTGTGAACCTGCGGACGATTGATGCTGATCCGGGCAATACCTTCAAATTTGTGAAAGAGTATATCGCTGTATGTCTTGACCGGTTGCCAGGGAAGTCTAGTGCTCATAGCTGTCTTTGATAGTTCGTTTTAGAGAAAGCAGAATGTTCTTATTGAGGTCAACTGTTGTGTTGAGTTCGAGTAGCTTGGGGCGATCGGACGGCTCCAGCAAATCAGCGATGGCGTAGGCCATCTTGCGACGGGTGTCGAGGAGGTTGTATTCGAACCCGAATTCTTCACAAAGTTTCTTGCCGGTCAGGGGTTGCCGTGTGACGAGAAATTCGTCGATCTCCTGGGCATCGCCAGGACCGTCGATCATCCGGAAGATGCCGCCGCCATGATTATTCAACAGAACAATGCGGAGATTGGGAATCGGGTAATTGTGCCAAAACGCATTGCGGTCGTAGAAGAACGCGACGTCTCCGGTGATGAGCACATTGGGAACGGCGGAGGATAACGCATGGCCGACCGCCGTGCTGCTGCATCCGTCGATGCCACTGGTACCACGGTTGGCATATACGCGAACATGTTCCTGTGACGACAGGAGTCCGGCCTGCGTAGCGTATCGCACACTCATGCTGTTGGCGAGATGCACGTTGCAAGCGGGCGGAAGGTTGCGCAGTACGTTCATGACCACTTCCGCTTCGCCGAGTGTCTGCTGGGGGTAGAACCCGTTCAGCGAAAGACTGGCGCGGTGCTCTTCCTTCGCCCAATACTGCTGATAAGTCGTTTGATGCACCGCGTTGTACGAGCGCGGCAACGGCATCACGGTCAAATACCGGAAAAATACCTGTGGATCAATCCGAAATATCGTGGTAATCGATTTGAAGGTGTCGGCCACTTCTCCCGCCGGCTGAATATGCCAATGTTGTCTGGGTTTGTGGGTGCGCAGAAATCCCTTCAGGTGCTTGGAGATCACACTCCCGCCAAAGGTGATCAACAGTTCGGGGCGAAGTTGTTCCAGGGCAGGCGTCGGTGCCCCGCCCAGAAAGAGGTCTGCGCTGCGTATAGCCTCACCGATGCCATGTAGGTTGGTTAGGGCATCGCCGATGATTGGCAAGTGCAACCGTCGTGTTGAATCTTGTACGGCACTGCGAAGGGCGCTGTCGGCTCCATGCTGTCCCGCCACCACGAGCACCCTGTTTCCTGGAGACCATTCCGTAACAATATGCGACGCCGTTTCCGAGTCAACGTCATGGCTGGGGAAAATATCGGCCATCACCCGTATATCACGACTGTAGACCGTGGCGCCGTCGCCCGGATAGAGGGGTTCACGCAAAGGGATGTTGAGGTGTACAGGGCCTTTCGGATGTTGTTGTGCGAGGTTGATGGCCTCGTTCACCATCCGGTTGATTGCCCAGGCGTTGTCGGGATGTTCGTATTCCTGCGGCAGTTGGTAACAGCCCTTAACATGATGCCCGAAAATGCCCTGCTGAAAGATCGTTTGCCCATCCTGCTGTCCCACCCATTCCGTGGGGCGATCGGCTGTTAACACGAGCAACGGCGTGTGCGCGAAGTAGGCTTCTGCCACAGCGGGAGCGAAGTTGTAGGCCGCGCTTCCGGAAGTGCTCACGACTACGGCGGGTACGTCGAGCTGTTGGGAAATTCCCAGCGCAATGAAGGCGGCACTTCGTTCGTCGCTAACGGACCGGGAAACAATATCGGGGTGCCGGGAAAAGGCCAGGATAAGGGGCGCATTACGTGAGCCTGGGCATAGGATCACTTGTCTTACCTGCCTTGCGGCACACAGCGCGGCGATGTCGTAGATGGGCTGCAGTCTGTTTATCATGGCTGCAGAAGACTCTGCCGGGGTGCGGTAATGATGTTTCGGAGAGTATTGAATTTGATATCGGTCTCTTCCAGTTCTTCCGTCGGCACAGAATCGATAGTCACACCGGCGCCCGCGTATAAAATGCCTTCGCGATTCATCAACTGCGCACAACGCAAATTGACAAAGATGTGAATGCCTTCGGAAAAGTTCACCGGACCGAGGTATCCCGAATAGTATTGGCGATCATAACCTTCGTGCAAGGCGAGAAAGTGCCGTGCCGCCTGCAGGGGCGTTCCACACACCGCTGCGGTCGGGTGAAGCAAGCTTAACATGACGGTACCCAGTTGCGGAAAGTTTGTTTCCTGCATGTCCACCTTGAACTCCGACTTGAGATGCAACAAATTCCCCGCTACGACTGTTCGCGGTCCTTGTTCGTCGTATTCGCGCAGGCGTATCTTCTTAAAACAACTGATAATGTACCTTTCAACCAAGGCTTGTTCCTCAATATCCTTTTGGGTCCAGGCGACATCCTTCAGGAGTTGACCGCGATTAGGCTGGGTTCCTGCCAGCGCCACCGTCTTGAATATCCGGCGATTCTCCACTGTAACCAGAATCTCCGGTGTCGCGCCGATCCAGGATCCAATAGTGGGAGAGCTTACAAAGGAGACGAGCGCATTGGGATTTTGGGCACAAAGCGCATAGAACGCGGGAACGACATCAAACGATGGATCCAGCGCTACCACCTCGGCACGCGAAGGGACCACCTTTTCGAAGGTACCGTTGGCAACCTCACTGATGGACCGTTCGACCAGCCTTACAAATGACTCGCGACTGGTGCTGACCGGTTGATCGGGGGTAGTATAATACGACGGCTTTTGCGTTAAATCATCCATCGACTGACCCGAAAGCCAGGTCACCGACGTGCCCTCCAGTTGATCTTGCGGAGGCACGAGCACGCCACTCGAGAAAGTAAACGCCAGGTCTGCCTTCAGGAACAAGCGATCCCTGGATGAATCGAAGGGGGCATACACAAAACCCTTTGGCAGGTCCTCCAGTGAGGCATCTGACGGTAGCAAAGTCTCCCGCCTGCTTAAGACCACGTGATGATTGTGCGCGAATGGCAGGCGCCAGACGGCGACGGCGTACTGATTGTCAAAAGCCCATTGAATCAGAAAGGACAAACATTTGCCTTCCGCGATATTGAAAATTGTCGATGAAGATACCTTTTCTTGCTGCACTGCTAAACCTTCTTGTCCAGTATCGCTATGGTTATTCTGCTGATGCACACCAGTTCATCAGCCTCGGTCGATATGCGAATGTCCCAAACCTGTGTCTTCTTTCCGATGTGAATGGGGCGTGTCACACCTTTTACGAGACCTTGCGTAACGCTGCGAATGTGATTCGCGTTGATTTCAAGTCCTACGGGAAATTGTTTTTTCGCGTCAATGCATAACATCGCGGCCACGCTTCCGAGCGTCTCGGCAAGCGCTACGGACGCCCCGCCGTGAAGCATGCCCATCGGTTGATGGGTGCGGTGATCCACCGGCATGGTCGCCTCGATACGGTCATCGCCGATAAGGGTGAAGACGATGCCCAACTGTCGCGCGATCGTGTTTTCCGACAGCGCATTCAGATCGGCAACGGT
>DATHKA010000429.1:0-11230 GCA_035489615.1 Chryseolinea sp. | reverse complement strand
GTAGCGGCAACCACGCACAGCACGGAAGGCCTCAACCAGATGGTATACAACCGTTGCATCGGTACCCGCTATTGCGCTAACAACTGTCCTTATAAAGTACGCCGCTTCAACTGGTTCAAGTATCATGACAACAAGCAGTTCGCAGAGGTAAACCCTGCGATGAACACAGAGCTTGGCAAGATGGTGCTGAACCCTGACGTTACCGTCCGCTCACGCGGCGTAATGGAAAAGTGCTCATTCTGCGTGCAGCGCATCCAACAAGGAAAGCTCACCGCCCGTAAGGAAAGACGCCATGTGCAGGATGGTGAAGTCAACACCGCTTGTGCGGCCGCCTGCTCGTCTGGCGCAATTGTATTTGGCGACCTGAACGATCCGGGCAGCAAAATTGTGCAGCTTCTTCAGATCACTCCGGCCAACCCGGAACACCCTGAGGAAGTCGATAAGATCGCGCACAACCCGCGCGCTTATCAGGTCCTCGAAGAGGTGGGTGTGAAGCCGAACATCTGGTATTTGACGAAAGTAAGAAACCAGGAAGCAACCCAGGTGTAAGCGTGTGCCGCAGGTCGCTATGAGCAACCAACGGTACCACTAACATTTTTGAACAGACAACGACTAAAGATCAACGAATAAAATGCAGGTATCTTCAGCAGTACGCGATCCTCTGGTAACCGGTGGCAAAACGGTTAAAGACGTATCGCACGACATCAGCAGACAAGTGGAGGTCAAACCGAACCGGGCCTGGTGGATGGCGTTCGCCATATCATCGGTCTTCTTCATTTTTGGTTTCTACTGTATCTGTTACCTGTTGTGGAATGGAGTAGGGGTGTGGGGACTGAATAAAACAGTAGGCTGGGCGTGGGATATCACCAACTTCGTTTGGTGGGTTGGTATCGGTCACGCAGGTACACTGATTTCTGCTATCCTTCTGCTGTTCCGTCAGCGGTGGCGCATGTCGATCAACCGCGCGGCTGAGGCCATGACCATCTTCGCCGTTATCTGTGCCGCTACCTTCCCGCTCATGCACATGGGGCGTTTGTGGCTCGGGTTCTATTGGACACTGCCTTTTCCCAATGCTTTCGGTTCACTGTGGCCCAACTTCACCTCGCCACTCCTTTGGGACGTGTTTGCCATCTCGACGTACTTCACCGTGTCGCTGGTATTCTGGTACATCGGTCTGATTCCTGACTTTGCCGTGATCCGTGACCGCGCCGTTGTGCAAGGTCATATGATCCGCGCCAATATTTACAACGCCCTCAGCTTCGGCTGGCAGGGTGGTGCCAAAACCTGGATGCGTTACGAGTCTGTCGCGCTGATCCTTGCCGGTCTCTCGACGCCGCTGGTACTTTCCGTTCACACCATCGTATCCATGGACTTTGCCACGTCGGTCATTCCCGGATGGCACACCACGATCTTCCCGCCATACTTCGTTGCCGGGGCGATCTTCTCCGGCTTCGCGATGGTATTGACGCTGCTGCTCATCACGCGGGTAGTATTCAAGCTCGAAGACTACATCACCATCTACCACATCGAACTCATGAACATCATCATCATCGTGACCGGTTCGATCGTTGGTGTGGCATATATTACGGAGCTCTTTATCTCCTGGTACTCTGGCGTTGAATACGAAGGCTATGCTTTCTACAACCGCGTTCAGGGTCCGTATGCGTGGGCTTACTGGTCGATGATGACCTGTAACGTGATCTCGCCTCAGCTGTTCTGGGTCAAGAAGATCAGAACGAGCATCGCGGCCACCTTCATTCTGTCGATCATCGTGAACATCGGCATGTGGTTCGAGCGCTTTGTGATCATCGTGACCTCGCTGCACCGCGACTACATTCCTTCGAGCTGGACGATGTTCCACCCGACGATGTACGACATCGGTGAATACCTTTTCACTTTTGGTTTGTTCTTCTGCGCGTTCCTGCTGTTTGCGAAATACTTCCCGGTAATCAACATGGCCGAAGTGAAGAGCATCATCAAGGTAGGTTCAGAAAAAGTAAGAGACGAAAAAGCCCGTCACTAAGTGATGAGCAACTGATAAATGACTATGGAAGCTGACAAGAACTTTCTCGTAGGAATATTCGATGACGAAGACGTGCTCCTGGATGGCGTGACGCAGATCCGCAAGAGCGGCGTCAAGATCCATGAGGTGTATTCGCCATTCCCTGTTCACGGTCTGGATGAGGTACTGGGCTATCGCCGCAGCCGCCTTCCCAAAGCCGCCTTCCTATTTGGCATCACCGGGACGGCGCTTGCGTTGTTCACGCAGGTTTGGATGCTCGGTTACGACTGGCCCATGATCATCGGTGGAAAGAACTACGCTTCGTTGCCTCCGTTCGTACCTGTAATTTTCGAGTTTACGGTACTGCTGGCCGCACTCGGCATGGTGGGAACCTTTATGATCGTGAGTGACCTGAAGCCCTATAAGTGGCCCCGTCAGTTCGACTTGCGCAGCACGGAAGATAAACACGTGATGGCGATCGATCTTGCTTTGAACAAGGGCAAGACAAAAGAAGAAATCACGGGCGTGTTGAAGGCGGCTGGTGCTTCTGAAGTGAACGTAAAGAACTTTGACTAATCTGAGAATACCGAATATGCGAATGCGCTTTCTATCGATTTTGGTTACGGGCTTTTCAGCGGCAGTGATGCTTTCGTCCTGCGGCGCAGGCGGCGAAAACCAGGGTTTGGAATATGCTCCTAACATGTATCACTCTGTTGCGTACGAGCCGTATTCTCAAATTGTCGATCCCGATGCGGGACGGTGGCTTACTTCGATTGAATATCCCGATGGCCGCGCCGAATTTTATAACTCTAACAAGCTCAACCCGAACCACATGAACATGCGGGAGTTGCCGGCGAATACGGTTCCCCGCAACAAGCAGGGATGGTTGCCCTATCGCTTCGGAAAGGATAGCCTGGCATTTGCAGCGGCCGTGAAAAGCCCGTTGGATTCAACGGCACAGATCGTTGGTGAAGGCAAATTACTCTATGATACTTATTGTGAACACTGCCATGGAGCCAAGGGTGGCGGCGATGGGCTGGTGGCTGCGGGTGCGAACAATCCGGATGCTCCCGGCCAGAAGAAAGGCAACTACAACGGCGTGCCGGATTATAAGTCAGCCGCGCTGAAAGATATCACGGAAGGTCACATTTTCCATGTGATCACATACGGCAAGAACCTCATGTGGGCACACGGCTCGCAGATCAGCCCGGAAGACCGTTGGAAGATCGCCAAATATGTTAAGACGCTTCAGAAGTAACGGACCAACAGATAAAGGACAACAAGACAATGGCTCATCATCACGCAGAAGTTAAAGAGGAACTTTATGAATTCAAGCCAGCGACCCGTAGCAAGCTTTATATCGTGTTGGTCGTAGGAATTGTATTGGCCGCTATTGGCTTGTTCACCATCGACGAAGGAGGACATGGCGCTGAAGGCGGTCATGGTGGAGGCCACGCAGCCGTTGCAACGGATAAGCTGGTGGCCACGGCGGATCAGGAGCATCCCACAGAAACCACCCAGGCTACTGATTCCGTACAGACACCGCATGCGGTGTCTCAACACGCGGTATCTACTGCCGGTGCTGAACATCACGGAAGCCCTACCTGGCTCAAGCGCCTCTACACAACGCTCTGGATGCACAATATTTATTTTATTGGATTGGGCCTTATCGGTCTTTTCTTCATTGCGATTCAATACGCTGCGCAGGCAGGCTGGTCGGTGGGGGTGAAGCGTGTAGCCCTCGCGATGGGGACGTGGATTCCGATCGCCGGTATCCTCACCCTGGTGCTGTATTTTGTCGTAAAGGGAGATCTCTTCCATTGGTCGCACGCGGACGTGTACGATAAAAAGAGCGGCAGCTTCGACCAGATCATCAGCGACAAAGCGCCCTTCTTCTTCTGGCCCCTCGCCGGCGGAACTTTCCCGCTATTCTTCATCTTCCGTATGGTATTGTTCTTCGGCCTCTGGTACTGGTTCTACAGCAAGATCAGAAGAAACATGTTGGCTGAAGACCTCGACAATTCAACTCAATATTGGTACAATATGCGCGGTACTTCCGCATGGTTCCTCGTGTTCTTCGGTGCCAGCTCATCGATCGCCGCCTGGGATTGGGTGATGAGCATCGATACGCACTGGTTCAGCACCATGTTCGGCTGGTACGTATTTGCCAGCTGGTGGGTGACCGGACTCGCCACCATTACCCTTATCGTGGCCTTCCTGAAAGATTCGGGATATCTCAAGATCGTAAACGCCAACCATTTGCACGACCTCGGCAAGTTCGTATGGGCGTTCTCGATTTTTTGGACGTACATCTGGTTTGGTCAGTTCCTCCTGATCTACTATGCACACATTCCTGAAGAGACTGTGTACTTCGTAGAGCGTATGCGCGACTCCCCTTATGCATGGATCTTCTACACGAACATCATTTTGAATTTCGTACTGCCCTTCCTGTTGCTAATGACGCGCGATGCGAAGCGTCAGATCTCAACGCTGAAGGTAGTGTGCCCGATCATCATCGTCGGCCACTGGTTCGACTTCTACAACATGGTGACCCCTGGCGTTATGCAGTACGACGGGTCAGTTGGACTCCTCGAGATTGGCGTGTTCCTCATCTTTGCTTCTGTGTTCCTGTTGTTTGTGTTGAACAACCTTTCGAAGGTTCCGCTGTTCGGCAAGAACGACCCGATGCTCGAAGAAAGTCTTCATCACCACATTTAATCTGAAAAACTGATATGATGAGTTTGATAATTTTAATTGGTGTTGTACTGGTCCTGGTGATCCTGTTCCTGATTTTCAGGGTGAGCAACCTGGTCGGTATTGCGAAGGGGAAGGAAGAGGAGAAGGGAGGCACCTGGAACAAGGTTAATGCAGCACTCTTTGTCGTTTTTTCAGTTGGAGGGCTTATCTGGTTCTTCTACTATTCGTTCGTTTACTTTGATGATTATACGTTGCCTATTGCTTCCGAACACGGCAAAAGGACGGATACACTCTTCTGGATCACCATGTGGGTAACCGTTGTGGCGTTCGTGATCATCAGTGTTGTAATGTTCGGCTTCATCTACAAGTATCAATACGATCCGAAGCGCAAGGCTAAGTTCTTTCCCGATAATCACTACCTGGAATTGACCTGGACGATCATCCCGGCTATCGTGCTTTCGGTGTTAATATTTACCGGTCTTCGCGCCTGGAATGACATCACGGCGCCGGCGTCGAAGGATGCCGAGGTGATTGAAGTTATCGGCCAGCAGTTCGCATGGACCTGCCGTTATCCCGGCGTGAAGGACAAGGAACTGGGTAAGGTACACTATAAATTGATCGACAATTTTGGCAACGAGTTTGGTCTTGACCTCAAGGACAAGAACTCATTCGACGATTTCAAGTCACTCGAACTGCACTTGCCGGTTAACAAGGAAGTGCTGCTGAAGATCCGTGCGAAAGACGTGTTGCACAGCGTATTCCTTCCGCATTTCCGTGTGAAGATGGACGCCGTTCCCGGTATGCCTACGCACTTCAAGTTCAAGGTGACGAAGACTACGCAGGAGATGCGCGATGAGACGGGCAATCCGAACTTCAATTACGAACTGGCCTGCACAGAGATCTGCGGACAGGGACACTTCTCGATGCGCATGCCCGTTGTGGTAGAGGATGAAGAATCATATGAGCGTTGGAAGGCTTCGCAGGAATCCTGGCTGAAGCAAAACCCGGACTACCTCAAGGATGTGCCGGCGAATTTGAAAGAAGCTGCCATGATCAAGGCAGGAATGGAGAAGGATCCGGGCACGTCGGTAGCCACGGTTAAAGAGTAAAGGGACCAAAAGATTTCAAGCACATGGCAACTACCAATATTCACACGCATCACGAAGCTCATGCCGACCACCATGAGGAGCATGAGCATCACCACGGCAATTTTTGGACGACTTACATTTTCAGCGAGGATCACAAAGTAATTGCCAAACAGTTCCTCATCACGGGTATCTTCTGGGCATTGCTTGGCGGAACGTTGTCGGTGATCTTCCGCCTGCAGCTTGGTTTTCCCGACATGAGCCTGGAATGGCTTCGTCCCGTTCTCGGTGGATGGATCACGGTACAGGGTAAACTTGACCCCGAGTTCTATCTCGCTTTGGTTACCATGCACGGAACCATCATGGTGTTCTTCGTGCTAACGGCCGGCCTAAGCGGCACGTTCTCCAACTTCCTTATTCCTTTACAGATTGGCGCACGAGATATGGCGTCGGGCTTCATGAATATGCTGTCGTACTGGTTCTTCTTTGTATCCAGTGTGTTAATGTTCATCTCGCTGTTCCTGTCAACCGGCCCCGCTGCCGGAGGGTGGACAATTTATCCTCCCCTGAGTGCACTACCGCAGGCCATAAAAGGTTCAGGTACCGGTATGACCTTGTGGCTTGTTGCCATGGCTATATTCATTGCCAGTTCACTGCTGGGTAGTATCAACTATATTACGACCGTTATTAACCTGCGGACGAAGGGCATGTCGTTCACCCGGTTGCCGCTAACGATCTGGGCGTTCTTCTTCACGGCGATCATTGGGATCCTTTCATTCCCGGTTTTGTTCGCCGCCGCTTTGCTGTTGATCTTCGACCGCAGCTTCGGCACCAGCTTCTACCTGTCAGACATCTACATTGCCGGTGAGGCTTTGGCGCACGACGGCGGAAGCCCGGTATTGTTCCAGCACTTGTTCTGGTTCCTGGGGCACCCTGAAGTGTACATCGTGTTGCTTCCTGCCCTTGGCTTGTCATCAGAGATCATCGCGACCAATTCGCGGAAGCCGATCTTCGGTTACAAGGCCATGATCGGATCCATGCTGTTCATCGCCATCCTGTCGTTCATCGTGTGGGCTCACCACATGTTTGTGACGGGTATGAATCCGTTCCTGGGATCGATCTTCATGCTGCTCACGCTGATCATTGCTGTTCCGTCGGCTGTAAAGATTTTTAACTATGTGACTACACTCTGGAAAGGCAACCTCCGGTTTACACCCGGTATGCTCTTCTCGATCGGTCTCGTTTCGTTCTTCCTGACGGGTGGTATTACCGGTATTTTCCTCGGTAACTCCGCGGTCGATATTCAATTGCACGACACTTACTTTGTAGTGGCTCACTTCCACCTCGTGATGGGCAGCGCCTCGTTCTTCGGCATGATGGCCGGCGTGTATCACTGGTTCCCGAAGATGTTTGGACGGATGATGAATGCCAGCCTCGGTTATATCCATTTCTGGTTGACATTCGTGGGCGTGTACCTCGTGTTCTTTCCGATGCACTACATTGGTATCAAGGGCTTCCCGCGCAGGTATTACACCTGGACAAACTTTGACTTTGCTCAGGGATTTACGGACCTCAACATGCTGGTAAGTGTGGCCGCTATTCTGACGCTGGCTTCACAGTTTATCTTCCTGTTCAACTTCTTCTACAGCATGTTCCGTGGGAAGAAGGCATCCGCTAATCCGTGGGAGGCCACGACGCTGGAGTGGACGACGCCGCGTGTTCCGGGTCACGGCAACTGGATTGGCGAAATCCCTTCGGTATACCGCTGGCCGTACGACTACAGCAAGCCCGGCGCAGAAGAGGACTTCATTCCACAACACATTCCCTATTCTGAAACTCCGGAGTCAAATCTTCCGCATGAAAACGACCTGATCAAGCTTGAGACAAGTGATGGGGAAGGTGCGATTGTGGTGGAAGGGACAAAGCACTAAAAATTAACAATTGACAATTAACAATTGACAATTGAACCGGGGCCTTGATGGCCCCGCTTTTAGGGCCGAAGGCCGTTAGCTAATTGTCAATTGTCAATTGTAAATTGTCAATTATTATGAGGTCATTCCGCCGCTTATCGCTTTCAACGCTTATCGCGGTCTACGTGCTGATTCTCGTTGGTGGTATTGTGAGAAGTACTGGCTCCGGGATGGGTTGCCCCGATTGGCCCAAGTGTTTTGGAAGCTGGGTTCCCCCGGCGAGCTACGAGGAGCTGCCCGACAATTACAAAGAAATTTACGCCGCCTACCGCGAAAAGAAGAATCAGCGCTTTGCGCGTTATCTCACGACGTTTGGCATGCAGCAAACTGCGCATGCAATCCTTAACGACCCCGCTATACGCGTAGAGGGCGACTTCAACCCGGTCAGGACATGGATTGAATACATCAACCGCCTGATAGGTGTGGTGATCGGTTTCATGATCTTTGCCGTGTTCGTTTACTCCCTGCGTTTCTGGAAGACTTCCCGTAGGCTGTCGCTCATTGCCGGAACCACCTTGCTGCTCGTCGGCTTTCAAGGCTGGCTGGGTTCCTTCGTGGTTTCCACGAACCTGACACCCTGGACCATCTCCGTGCACATGTTTCTGGCGCTGGTCATAGTAGCGCTTTTGATATGGCTTGTACACGAGACCAATTTCGGGACGGAAATAAACTCATCGCTCGGGTTCTGGTGGCTGTTGGCCTGTATGGCCGTGCTACTGGTTCAAATTCTGCTGGGTACACAGGTGCGCGAGGCCGTCGACCGCCTGGTCAGTCAGCTGCCTCGTGATTCGTGGGTTTCAAACCTTGGACCCACGTTCGTACTGCACCGGTCGTTCTCGTGGATCGTCGTGATCTTGCATGTGGGATTAATCGTCAAATTGCACAAAAGTCAAGCGTCAAAAGTTTTCGCCCTAACCCTAATCGTGCTAATTTTGGGCACGCTATTAACAGGGCTGGGCATGGCTTATTTTGGCGTTCCGCCCTTTCTTCAGCCGGTACATCTGCTGCTCGCCACCGCTACGTTTGGAATGCAGTTTCTGTTCCTGCTGAAGTTGAACCGGAAAGAAGAAGAAAAAGTATTTAGTAGTTAGTCGTTAGTCCTGAGTGGGTCGTGAGTAGTTCAGTCAATAGCACGCTCGATCAAAGGACTGAAGCTTAATTTGAGAAAGTGACAACCCGGAATATTTAAATGACCTGGATTGACGAATTACCTGAATACTATAAATACTAATAACAACTCAGGACTAACGACTCAGGACTAATTACTAACCTTAATGCTGGCACAAATCGATAATTTAACTGGACTTACTCTTGCAACGGCTAAAGCACGTGCTTACTTTGAGTTGCTCAAGTTCAGACTATCGTTCCTCGTTTCGTTCTCGTGTGCTTTCGGATTTGTGCTCGCTTCCCCGGTCATCAATTATTTCACGTTATTCATGCTCTTTATCGGCGGCTTCCTCATGTCGGGTGCGTCGGTTATCATCAACCAGATCATTGAGAAGGATCTCGATAAGTTAATGAGCCGTACCATGGGCCGCCCGTTGCCGACGCAACGCGTGTCAGTGCAGGAGGCAACGCTCGTATCGTTGGTTTGCTTTGTGGCCGGCGTGCTGATTCTCATGGTCTACACTAACCCGCTGACTACTGCGCTTTCCATACTTTCACTGATCCTTTATGGTTTCGCTTACACGCCGTTGAAGCGTGTCGGTCCGGTGGCCGTGTTTGTCGGTGCTATACCCGGCGCGTTGCCACCCCTGCTCGGCTGGACCGCAGCGACAGGAAGTATTTCTCACGAAGCGCTCATCATCTTTGGTATTCAATTCATATGGCAGTTTCCTCACTTCTGGGCGATTGCCTGGGTGGCGGACGACGACTACAAGAAGGCAGGATTCAAGTTGCTTCCGTCAGGCGGCCAGAAGGACCTTAACACGGCTATTCAAATCATGATCTATACCTTGTTCCTGATACCGCTGGGTTTGCTCCCCGCGACGTTTGGAATCACCGGAATTAATTCCGCCATCGTGGCAACCGTGTGTGGCGTGTTGTTCTTCGCCCTCACCTTTTCGTTGATGAGGACGGGTGATCGGAGGGCGGCTGTGAAGATCATGTTTGCATCGTTCCTGTATCTGCCGATCGTGCAGATCGCTTATGTGCTGGACAAACTTTAAAGAGGAGGAGATAAGATGGCTACGGAAATCAAAATAGTAGAAGAAGCGAGTCAGCAGCGGGCCATGGAGCCGAAGAAGTTCGCCATGTGGCTGTTTATTGCCAGCGTGACGATGATATTTGCCGCGCTCACCAGCGCGTACATGGTACGACAGGCGGCGGGCAACTGGCTGGTGTTTGAATTGCCTTCGTTGTTTGGTATCACCACGGCCATCATACTCGCCAGCAGTGCCACCATGCATTGGGCATACATTTCCGCTAAGCGAGATAATCTTGAAATGACGAAAGTGGCCATCAGCCTCACGACCGTTCTCGGCGTTGCATTCCTGGTAGGACAGTGGATGGCCTGGGGGGCACTCGTGCGAGAGAATGTGTATTTCGTAGGTAATCCGGCGGGATCATTTGTTTACGTGCTGTCGGGCGTGCACATGATGCATATTATTGGCGGTGTCGTATTCCTGTTGATTGTGCTGGTGGCGACATTCAAATACAAGGTGCATTCAAGGCGGTTGGCGCAGATGGAAATGTGCGCAACGTACTGGCATTTTTTGGATGCGCTTTGGCTATATTTGTTTGTTTTTCTATTATTGAACCGTTGAAAAATTGCCCTTTTTTCAATGATTTGAAAGAGGGGTGAACTGGGTATTTGAGACTGAACTAATCGTATAAAGGAATATATGGCAAGTACACACGCAGTGGCTCCGGGCGGGAGCGAATGGGATGGTGGAGTATCACCGATGGGCGCCAGCTACGGCAAGCTCATGATGTGGTTCTTCTTATTGTCCGATGCATTTACTTTCTCGGCACTGCTCATTACGTACGGACTGGTGCGTTCGTCGCATCCCGGCTACACGGGTCCCGTAGAAGATTTTGTATTCAGCCAGGCCTATTGGCCAATTCCTGAAAAAGTATATGAATCCGTTCCTTTCCTGCACGGCGTTGCGTTGCCGCTCGTGTTCGTTGGTCTCATGACCTTTATCCTCATCATGAGTAGCGTTACCATGGTGTTGGCGGTAGAAGCGGGCCACCGTATGGATCGCAAGACAGTTGAGAAATGGATGCTGTGGACGATCCTTGGCGGTATCGCCTTCCTGAGCTGTCAGGCCTGGGAGTGGACCCACTTTATTCACGGCGTGGAAAAAGGGGGTAGTTTCATTCACGCAGGTTTGTCACATAACCCCTATGGCCCCCCTGACTTTGCCGCGTTCTTCTTCTTCATCACGGGTTTCCACGGCTTCCACGTATTCAGTGGTGTCTGTCTGAACTTCCTGGTTTACTACAATACGGTGATGGGCGTATACGATCGCCGC
>DATHKA010000428.1:0-16982 GCA_035489615.1 Chryseolinea sp. | reverse complement strand
CTTCATCGAACGAGTTGGTCCCGGTAAAGGTAGCCTGCTGCCACGCGGTTCCGTCGGCCGAAAGACTGGCTATCCAGCCATCAGCAACTCCCTTGAAAGTTGTCTGGTAACTACCGACAGTAACCGGAAATTCCGGGCTCGAAGTTCCGCCGCCAATGAACAGATCTCCCGCCTTGTCGAACTTGATAGTGTGACAGGCATCCGTTCCTGAGCCGCCCACAAATGTCGACCACGCAATACTGGTCAGATCGGGATTCATCTTGATAATCACGGCATCCGTAATTCCTCCGCCGTAAGTATCGAATAAGCCGTTTACAATTGGAAACGCGGGAGAGCCAGTAACGGTTGCGATATACACATTGTTTGAACTGTCCGTGATGATGTCGCCTCGCTGCTGGTCACCGTAATTCTGCACCAACACCCCTTGGTTGAGCCCGTCGTTTTCGGCTCCACCCAACAGGGTGCTGGCCAGAAGATTCATGCCGTCACTGGAGAATTTACTGATGAGAATATCCGATCCGTGACGGTAGCTCACTACACCATTTGCAGGCGTTCCTCCGGCGAAGACACGATCATACGCTGAAGGCGTCGTCGGATAGTCCATTGAACTGGTGGTTCCTAACACCAGAAGCTCATTGTCCTTATTAACGACCAGGCTATGGGGCGAATCGGTTTCAGTGCCACCCAGGTAGGTTGCGTACAGTAAACGGGTACCCGTAGAATCGTATTTCAGTATGCCAATATCAAAGGCACCGCTGAGGACGGACTGAAAAGCACCTGTCGTTGCAGGAAACCTTCCTCCGTCATTATTCCAGGTCACACCGGCCGAATACAGGGTACCGTGTTCACCCGGCGTAGCCGTACTGCCCCAGTTGTCTGCAGTAGATCCTGAGTACGTTGAAAAGATCAGCAACGGATCAATCACCAACGGCTGGCACGCATCATATCCCTTCGGAAACTGAAACGACACCACGCCATTTGCAAGTTGATATTGGCAAGGCACCAAAACGCGCCTGCCATCGATGTACTGATAAGCTACTGGCTTCTTTTCTATGAATAATGGCCATTGGGATTCTACTTCAAGATCGCCCCCGGCGCTTAACATCACCTTGTCGATTCCTTCGTAGGCAAATTGAATGACCGATGGGTCTGCTCCTGCGGCCACCACAAAGTCATATTTGAGATTTTGCTCAGAAGAGTAAATCATCAGGTCAATCCCGGTATACAAGGCCTGGTATTGAACCGCCTGATAATTCCGCACGCCCGGCGCCCACGACCGGGTGTCTGTTCCTATAAAATAATTCGAATAGTCACTGTTCTGATCAATCGGTACCGCCGTTGCGCGATGGTTGGCGCCGATGAATCGCGTCTCCACGCGAACGCCATCAACCATTTCAGTGGGCCATTCGCCACCGTCGTCAGCACCATGCGACTTCTCGTGCCATTGATCGATTTGCGCCTGGTCAAAAAAAAGAAATGTAAATACACCGGGTTGAACAAAGAACGATCCTCCGGGAATGGAAGCGCCATAATGGTAGGTTGCAGGCCATTGGGACTTGTTCTCTTCGAACTTCAGCCCACGCCCCGGATCAGCTATTGAGACAAGCTGTATCAGCATTAACCCAAAAAACAGGAAGATTGCCGGGCAATTCCTGGACACACATTTCATACGCTACTGCAAGTAATGGAAGGGCTCTCCTGGCAAGTTAAAGAATTAATGTATAAACGTTTGAATTCGGCCACTATGCCTCGACCAGAAGGTGTTTTCAGACGACGAAGTCTTCCCTCTTGCGTACGTTCAGGCGCTACGGCAGTACCGTTGCCCTGACAGAAACCGCTATTGCTACTGCGGCAAAACGGACGGCGTTGTGAGGCATCGCGCGTTGGGTGCATCCAGGAGTTGATGGTAATGTGGCTTTAGCAGGCCGGATTTTCTGATGCGAGTTGGTTAGTACTCCTGACAATTGCTGGGTCAAGCGGTAGGGTCCCTCTATATAAGTATCAATCAGCGACTTAAATAGAATATGATTAACTATCACATAATCAAATAGTTAACTACCGATACTTCATTTTGTAAAGTGGCGGAGCTCCCCGGCCGGTGTCATTCAAAGTCCTATTTGGGCGGTCAACGGAACGAGCAGCAGGTAATCAAATACTGGGTTCCTCCTTAAACCGATTGCCTTAGATTTGAAACAGACATCAACACGACACGCTATGGAAATCTTCCTTACCATCTTCTGCACAGCCTTCGTTCAACTCGGTCTGTGTGTGTTTTGTTTTGTAAAGAAACGCTCAGAATTGTCCATTGGACGTTAACGCGTAGGCTATCCCAAAAGCAAGTATCGCTACAACGAATCCATACATAAAGA
Source organism: Chryseolinea sp. (assembly GCA_035489615.1). Lineage (GTDB taxonomy): Bacteria > Bacteroidota > Bacteroidia > Cytophagales > Cyclobacteriaceae > Chryseolinea. The sequence goes on along the minus strand of DATHKA010000428.1, from coordinate 14,613 downwards.
TGCTGTAGGCAAAGCGCAGGTAGTGATACTTCTTGCCCAGCACTTTTCCCAGGTAGTATACATCTTTGATCATACTGCCATAGAGGTAGTCCGCGTCTTTCATCATTTCATTCATGCCCCAATAGTAATCGTCAAAATCCATGGCGTGAAAGTTGCCAAAGAACAACAGGTTGGTCTTCTTGTTCCGAATATCATCCTTGGTAAACTTTCCTGAACTCACATTAGGCCGGCTCGCGAGAATGGAAAAGACCATGGTAGCAAGGCACACGGTTACCAACAAAACGGTCGGGTACACCAGGTAGGGATTCGCTTCTAATTTTCGAATCAATACCGATACGATGAGTGATAAAATAATCGAATTGATCGTGATGAGGATGCTGGCTTTGTTATCCACCATCTGACTCAGCATCACATGATTGTGCGAAGTTGTCCGGAACATGGTTTCAATTCCCCTATCCGGTCTCGTGCCTTTGTCAAGCTTGCCGCGCAATTTTTCATTTTCGTCCTTTAACTTCCTGTACTTCTTATGCGATACCGGCGATGTATCATCACCTTCAATTTTCCCGTTTCCCAACTTTTTCAGTCGCTTTATATTTTTTCGTTTGCCTTCCTCCAACACCGTCTGGCCGTAGGTTGTATGGTAGTGATGGTCCTGCATGAATGCGAGGTTATACACTTTCCATTCATCGTCACCAAAAGACTTGCCTTTCGCCTGCATTTCCTGTCGAAGCAGGCCTGATTTTGTATCACACAACGGTCCCGCCAGATGGGCCAGGTCAGCATCACACAGTACTTTGTCCACCATTGATCGCGGCTGCTGCGGCATGTGCGTAGACAGAATCGCGTTGTTAACCAGGTTGATTATGCCGATCGGCGTGCCGAGGCGTCTGAACAATTCCGTGGCTACAGCGACCGACTGCTTCTCGTGATCCTTTTTACCATACTTGTAACCAACGTCGTGCAGCCAGGCGGCCGCCAGACAAGCTTCCATTTCTTCATCGGTAAGCGCCGAATGCATACCAATATCCTTTACTGCATCAACGACGTCCTTAGTATGATTCAGATTGTGGAAAGGGAGCTGGGCAAATTCCGGTTCAGTAAATACCTGTTCTGCCAACAGCCTCGACTCGCGTACTAACTTTGTCTCCATACGAGAAGATATTCGCCATAAGTTAGTATAAATGAGCTGATATGCTATCAGCCGTTCCCCCCGGGACCGTGCCAGATCAGCCTTATTTTGCGGAGGAAAGCTTGATGATAAGGTCGTCGGCGATTTTGTGATCGGCAGGCGCCGCCAGTTCGCGGTATTGCAGGAGACACTTCACCGCTTCTTCAAATTCCTTGTTCATGGCAAAAGTGAGCGCCAGATTGAAATGGCTGTTCGGAAACGAAGGTTCCAATTCAATCGAAATCCTGTAGTGCGCCTTGGCCAGGGGGAAGTTCCCCAGCTCTCCATACAGATTGGCGAGGTTATAGTGACCCTCGAAGTGGCGCGGGTCGTGCTGCAAGGCAAGCGTAAAATAATCAACCGCCTTTGCAGTATTGCCCTGTTGCCATTCTATGATTCCCAGGTTGCAATAGGCATCACCCAGGGCATCACCATTCTTGATCGCCTTCAAATATAACTTGACCGCGGTTGTCTTTTCACCCTGATCATCAAGAAGTAATGCTTCCTCAAATTCCGTGAGCCGGTGTAGACGTATAATTTTGCCGCCCGTGAACAGGTTCAGCTGACCATGCCGTTCCACCTCGCCCACTTTTTGCTTGCGGACGCGCTCCGGCCCAAACTTCTCCGGGGTTGGAATTGGAAACTTGACGACCTTACCCATTTGGCTGCAAATTTAACACTTACCACGAACAGTCCCTTGACAAAATCAACTCGCCTTGCGACGGGTCGTCTTTTGCTTCTCAACCTTCTCTTTCTTCGCTTCTGTTCCCTTGGCCTTTTCCATGGGCTTCTTCGCGGCATCGATGCTGGCCTTGAGGGCCGTCATGATATCGACTACCTTGGGCGCTTCTTCCTCCACGATAACAACGTCCTTGCCTTCGACCTTGGCATCGATGATGCTGCGGAGCTTTTCCGTATAATGATCCTTCATTTCGATCTGGCTGAACTTCCTGGTCATCGAATCAACCAGTGTTTTCGCAAGCTTGAGTTGCTCCTTGTCTGCTTTCACTTCCAGCAACTGGGGCACTTCACTCATGCCGCGCACTTCGTCGGGGTAACGCAGGCGATACATGACGATCCCCTTGTCCATTGGCGCCAGCAGCAGCGGCGTCTCACGGTCGCGGAGAACGACTTTTCCCACCGCTATGCGACCCGTTTGCTTTAACGTCTCACTCAGCAGTCCGTACGTTTTGGCGGCAACATCACCATCCGGCCCGATGTAATACGGCGTTTCAAACAACGTCGGATGCACCTCAGACGAATCGACGAAACCTTCGATTTCAATTACCTTCTCACTCTTCAACCTCACCTTCGCGAAGTCTTCGTTGTCAATGATTACGTATTGACCCGGTTCGTACTGATAGCCCTTCACAATATCTTCCTGACGCAAGGTTTCGCCGGTCACCTTGTCCTTCTTTTCGTAGCTGACAGGATTGTGACCCTCTTTGGATAACAAGTTGAAGCTGATCGACTGCGCAGTATCGATCGCGTTGTAAATCCTCACCGGAATCGTGACAAGTGAAAATTGTATATGACCTTTCCAGATCGCTCTCATAACATGATAAGTTAGATAAAAATTGAATCAGGATAGGTAAAGATAGAAAAAATAGGAATGCCGGAGAACGTCAGACCCATAACTTTATCACAAACCTATTAGTCGGGTCTCGTCACAATCCTGGCCTTCAGATCGTGGAGGATAGTGTACAAACCAAAGTACGTCCGGTTGATATATACCGCGTCACGGACACCTCGCGCCTTCTTGCTGTCACGCAGCTCTTTCATGGCGGAAAGCTTCTCACCGAATTCATAGAGTTCGTCGAAGTATGCCTTATTGGAAAAGTCAAACTCTCCATCGCGGAAAGGGCGGCTTAATATCTCAATGAGCTTGATGAAGGTGGCGGTGAAAAACTCCTTTTGCTTCGGCGTGTCTTCCGGATAAATGAAGCGCAGCTTCTGAAATAATTCCTGCTGATGGCGGGTGTCTGTCAGCAGGCGTCGATCCATCAGCTGAAAATAGATATCGTAAAAGTCTTCCGGTATTTCTTTCACGCAGCCAAAATCGATAATACCAAGTTGGTTGTCGGGGGTGATGATGAAATTACCGGGGTGGGGATCGGCATGTACCGCTTTGAGGGTATGCATCTGGAAGTGATAGAAGTCCCACATGGCCTGCCCCAGTCGATTGGCGTCAGTACTAAGCATCGGCGTTTTCAGCACCTCGCCAAGTGGTCGCCCCTCGATCCAATCCATGGTGAGTACCCGCGACGACGAGTATTTCGGATAGTAAGTTGGAAAGAGAATGTTCTTCAGGTGACGCGTCCTGAGCGAAAGATCCATAGAGCGTTCCAGTTCGAGATCGTAATCGGTCTCCTCCAGCATTCTTGACTCCACCTCCTGAATAAATTCGTCGTACTCGGTCGGGCTGAGCTTGAACATCGCCAGCGCGATGGGCTTTACCATCGCGAGATCCGATTTGATACTATCACCCACACCAGGGTACTGAATCTTCACGGCAAACTTCTTGTCGCCCAGGGTCGCCTGGTGAACCTGGCCCATGGACGCTGCGTTGACGGCACTGGTGGTAAATGTGTCAAAGATCTGGTCGGGCTTCTTGCCGAAATGCTTCTGGAACGTGCGAACCACTAACGGATACGACAAAGGAGGCGCGCTGTATTGCGCCATGACAAACTTTTGCTGATACGCCGTCGGCAGCAGGTTTTTATCCATACTCAACATCTGCGCGACTTTTAGCGCTCCCCCCTTGAGTTCGCTAAGCGAGTCGTAGATATCCTTGGCGTTGTCCTCATGTAGCCCATCCGTTGTAGTATTCGGATTGATTAATTTCTTTCCGTAGTGTTTCAGATAGTTCGCACCAATCTTGGCCCCGGTCGTCAGGAACTTTGACGCGCGCTGTACCTTGGTAACTGGAATGCTGTCTTGTTCTTTCACGTTAACGTTTAGGGTGTGTTTACTTCGCGATAATTCTATCGCGCGGTCTGATAGAGAAACTTGCCAAAGTCGATGGCTGAGTCAACCGCTCCTTTGCCCAGCAAATCGAAAGCAAGGTTTACCGACTTCTCGACTGCGGCATCGGTCTTTTCAAAATCTGCGCTATTGTCATTCTTCCAAAACGTCAGAATAAATCCCATGTGCAGCCAAAACAACTTGGGATATCGCTTGTCGATAATGGGACGCGTGGCCACTTCTCCCCGATCCTTTCCGAGGTTCAGGATGTTCTCAATAAAGCGCTCGAACGAAGCTTTAAATCCTTTCAAATGCGGCGGTACTATGGCAGGCCTGCTGAGGTTGTCCGTCTGGAGCAAAACAAAACTTCTGTTTCGTTTCAATTCTTCCAGCAGGGCATAATAGAAGGTGAGAATCTTATCGCGCGACGAAAAACTGGCAAATTCGGTGTCGGGCTGCAAACGTCCTACCACGTGATCAATGAAACTGGTCCAGATATGTTGCTCCAGTCCATCGAAAGACCCGGCATAGGCATAAAAGGTCTCTTCGGGGATCCCCAGATCCTGGCAAAACTTAAAGACGGATGCGGGTCGTTTTCCATTCGTGAGCAGGTATTCCATGTAGGCCGTGCGCAATTCGGCAGCCGACGCCCCGGCGGATTTCTTCGACGATTTTTTGGCAGTCTTCATACCCGTTTAAACATTTTTTACACGAAAGAGTTTACACTTCGACGGAGAATATTTCGTTAATTTCAGCAATATGAAAGTCATTTGGACTTTAACGATCCTCGTATGGTCAATGTATGCAGGCGCTCAGGAAAAACGGTCGGATGTTCGGAAAATTTGTGAGCAGGCCCGAACGGCATACGAAAACGCGGCGTACGAGGACGCTTTGGTCCTGTCCAACAAATGCCTGGAGGAGGATCCTGGCAACATGGACACGTACATTACCCGGGCGTCTACGCGCGAGCAATTAAAGGACTTCCAGGGCGCCCTCACCGATTATGGGATTTACAACGACCGCTATCCTGATCAGCCGGATGTGCTCTACAGCCTCGCCACCCTTCGCTATACGCTGGGGTTCTACGATCAGGCAAAAAGTGATCTTCTTAAATTGCTGAAGCTTCAGTCAGGGGAAACCAATACCGTGTTCTTCCGGATCGGTGCGTCGGCCGCCGGCAGCAACCAGGTCACGTCAAAAGCATCGGGCATGGAGGCGTTGATTTACAACTATCTCGGCCTTGCAGACACCAAACTGCAACATTATCCTGAGGCAATACATTGGCTTGACTCGGCCATCGCACTTCAGCAGAAAGAGCCCGACTATTATGTGAATCGCGGCATCGCACGGCACGCCATGGGTGATACCACGGCAATAGCTGACTTCCAGCAAGCCCTGGTTCTCAACCCTGACCATGTGGCGGCCCGCGCCAACATCGCCAACGTGAAGCGAAGCAAGGGTGCCTCGCAGGACTCGATGGACGAAATCGAAAAGGCGATCGAAAGTGATTCAAGTATGCTTCATCCGTACCTCGCACGGGCCTACCAGCGAATGGAAGGTGGCTACTACAAGGGTGCACTGGATGACTACAACCACGCCCTTGAAATCGAACCAAACAATCCCGAGATATGGTTGAACCGGGGAATTGTAAAGGAGAAGTTAAATGACCTGAAGGGAGCGTTTTCAGACTATACGCAGGCCATCGGTCTCAACGAGAAATATGACAAGGCCTGGTTGAACCGCGGCAATGTGCTGCTTAAGCTGGGAAGGTATAAAGAAGCGTCGGAAGACTACACCGTGGCCATTACCTTCCATCCGGAACTCTCCGTTGCCTACTATAATCGCGCAGTAGCGTTGCAGCGCCAGAAGCAAAGCACGCTTGCTTGCGCCGACCTGAAAAAGGCGGAGGAACTTGGTTACAAGGTTGCTGAGAAAATTAAGAAAGACATCTGCAAGTAGCGATCGTCGCGATCAACTCACCTCCAGATCCGGACGCAACCGCATAAAAACCGGCTCCCGGAATATCTTATCAGCCGTAAGCTTGGCGTAGGTACACTCAATGACAAAAGGCTTCTCGATCCATTTCGACACCGCGTCATCAAGCACCTTGGGTACGAATGAAGGTTTTTTTACGACAGCACGCTTTTTTATTATGGCATTGATACTTTTCATCATGTCATCGTCGAATCCCGTACCGACTTTACCGCGATAGGCCCAACCATCCCCTGATCGTTCAGCGATGTGCAACGCACCGAATTGAGTACCGCGAATTCCCCTGCCCTCTGTATATCCGATCACAAAACATTCTGCTGACTGCCTCAGCTTGACTTTTATCCAGAGATCGCTCCTTCGCCCGGGCAGATAACGGCTGTCTCGCTTCTTGGCGATAATGCCTTCCAACTCGTGCGCCTTGGCCGCTTCATAAAGAGACTGTCCATCTTCGACATGCTCGCTTACACGGAATGGGGTATCCGGCTTGATGGCATCGCCTACAAACTCTTTTCGCTTGAGCAATGGATCGTTAATTAATGTTCTGCCATCGAGGTACAGGCAGTCGAATACATAGCAATGCGCAGGGTTCTGCTTTGAAAGCTTTTGAATGTTCGACTCACCCGTCGACATGAGACGGTTGATCACTCGTTGGAAAACCGGCTTTCCGGTTGCATCGAGGCAGACGATCTCCGCATCGAATAGCCCATTCGTTGCACGAAAGGCTTTAGCGGCGATCTGCAGTTCGGGAAACTGGGCGGTCACGTCATTCTGGTTTCGGGTCTTGATCACAATGTTTTCGTCCTCGACCGCGATCAATGCGCGAATGCCGTCCCATTTGATTTCGTAGACATAATCGTTTGCTTTCGGAGGAAGGTCGCCCGTCTCAGACAACATCGGTTCAATGTCCTGATGAAGGTAGTTCACCTGCGGATCGTCCACCCGTTCAAGCAGCCATTCCTTATCCTTCATTTTGTGAATGCGGTATTCGCCCGTTACTTCCTTGCTGTTGAGCCTGAAATAGAAGCCGTCTTTCTTATCCTTCGTGATCTGATACCGGCCCAGTGCATAGATCCACATCTCCCCTGCTCCGTATTGGCCCTTGGGGATCTTTCCATCAAATTTGAGGTATTCGATGGGGTGATCTTCCGTTTGTACGGCCAGACGTTTCACACCAGGAAACGGCGGCAATCCCTTGGGCACCGCCCAGGATCTGAGCACACCGTCTTGTTCGAGTCGTAAATCGTAATGTAGCCGCGAAGCATGGTGGCGGTGAACAACGAAACGATTGCCAGTCTCTTCGGGCGGGCTGCCAGCAGGCTCAGGTGTGCGTTCGAAGTCGCGTTTTTTTGCATAGGCCTCCAGTTGCTCGGGTGATTTGTGCTTGTTACCCTTGGGATTAATAGTCTTTTTCGGTACCTCCTTTGGACGCTGTGTATGAAGCGCCACAGCATAGGCATCGAACCCTTCCCAGGCATCACCATCCCGCGTGACCTTATCAACGGCATTCTCAATATTAAAAACAGATGGGTCCGTCACCGCCGACAATTCATCCCAGGTCAACGGCATCGACACTGGCGCCCTGTTCCGCCCGCGCAGGCTGTAAGGCGAAACGATGCTCTGACCCGAACGAATGCGAAAGATATCCACGAGTACCCTTCCTTTACGGGCATCCTTCTTGATATGCAGGGTGACGCGATCCTGATGGCCATCCACATAGGGCTTCGCGAGGTCCTGTGCCGCTTCAAATACAGTGTGAAAGTCCCATTTTGCTTCGATCGGACAGCAAATGTGGAGCCCCTTTCCCCCCGTTGTTTTTACGAACGGCGTATAACCATGATCTTCCAGAATGCTTTTCAACTCCAGGGCTATGGGCACCAGTTTCTTAAAATCATATCCTTCAGGAGGATCGAGATCAAATACCATGTAATCGGGAAAATCGTACAGCGGTCTTCTGCTGTGGAGTTGATGCAGTTCCAGTGACGCCAGGTTGGCCAACCACACCAGCAAAGCGGGTTCCGTGGCAAGAATGTAGTCCTTCTTCTCCTTGCCCAATACGACAAATTCAATCCAGTTCGGTGCCCACTCGGGCCGGTTCTTTTGGTAGAAGCTCTCACCAGTAATACCGTCAGGAAAACGAATCAGGGTGAGTGCTCTGCCCTTCACGTAGTTCAACAACGTGGGCGCTATAGCCAGGTAGTACGCAATTACCTGTGCTTTGATAATGCCATCTTCCGGAAACAGGATCTTGTCGAGGTTCGACAACTCGATCTCGCGCTTGCCCACCTGGGCCCATTGGGTATTCTTTTTAGCCATCCTATTGGTCTACCTCGCGCATGGCGTTGTTGAAATTAGTCATTCCGGCTATAACAAGACCGCAGCACAACCCGGAAATGGCACTCACAATGATGTTCCCTTCCTTTAGTTCGCCGGGCCATAGTTTGAATCGCAATACCACGACAAGCAATGCCACTAAGGCAACCATGATCCAGTAGGCGAATGAGGGCTTTCTCACCGTTCCTGGCAGGGCAGGCAACTGCACAAGATAGACCAGCATAACTGAAAGACCGATCGCCGAACTTATGTGCTGCAGCGCGTACCACAAGGGATATTTCACGCCGTGGTACGGAACATACGTACCCTGATAAAATGACAGGTTGCGGACAAAGAAGGTATTATTATGAGTGAAGCCGTCCCAGAACAGATGTGACAACGATCCCAATAATGCGCTGATCAGAAAAATGAGCCAATGATCGATGAATACACTGCGCACTTCAAGGTTCTCTATCGGCCGCAGCCTGCGCTGAAAGTATGGTGGAAGATTGGCAAAGAGATTTGTCCGGACAAATCTAATGAACAGCCAGCCTAGCAATACAGTTACCGGGAGGTCGAAGTAGAAAAGCCCTGCCAGCGTGTGGCTGTGATGGCTATCTACTTCCATCTTAAAAAAGTACTCGAAGTCCGGAGCCATGCTTCCTGCTACCAGACCCAACGCCGACAGTCGGCTCTTCCTGAGCAACGGTAATACTATAGCAGGATGCGCGGGCGTAAAAGGCATCCTTAAAATTAAGAATTGACAATTGACAATTAAGAATTAATACGCCTTTCGGCGTATTAACCCCGCGGCGGGTTGAGTTATTCGTACTTTTTGGTGTCGGGATGGAAGGTTCGCCAGCTATGCCAGAATTCCTGGTAGGCCTTCACGGCAGGCAGTCGCGTCGTGAGGCTGGCAAGGTCGCGGCCCGAAAAATCATAGTACAATTTTTCAGAAAACAGGGTATCACCCGAGAGTCGAAACTGATGCCCGCCCGTTGGACGGATAAATGCTATGAAACTCTGGTTATCGTTCGACAATGCCAGGACAATCGGCTCATTCCCGACCACATCATGGATGACGCGCTCCTCCCTAAGTTGGTTCCAATCATAAGCTTTGCTTTCGCCGTTTAACGAAATGCCCACGACCCACGATTTGTCCTGCCAGGACAAGGAGTCCGTACGGGTCAAAGACGATCGACCCTTTCCCTTCTCAAACCGTCCAACAGAGTCGTACACGCTGCGGAAAGATGGATCGTATTGCATGACCACACCGTTCGGGTTCATGTCGAACCACTTTTTCAAAGTCATTTGTGTCGATCCCACTTCCGGCAACATTTTTCCTTTCAACGGCCCGGCTACTGCATCACCAGTCGCCTGTCTCCACCAGCTGCCGGTGGTCTCATCTTCAAACATCGCGTTGAAGTGGTCCATGCCCACCAGTCTGAAATTTTCGGGACGTCCGTCGACCAGAGGTTCGAATACACGACCCGTGCGACACACATTGCAATAGGTTACGATCATTGCCTTTCCGCCGATCGTATCCCTTACCTGGTGATGGTAACTCATGTAACGGATGGGATATGCTTTGGCAACGTCGTTCACCGAAACTCCTATGACCAGGCTGCTATCAGTCAGCACATTCGCAGACCGGTTTTTGTAGACAAGATTTTCCGGCTGTCTGAACATTTTGTCCGCCAGCATCTTGAAATTGAACATATAAGCAACCCAGAGCCATGCGATTATGGGGATAACCGGCAGCCACTTATGTTTTACTTTAAACGCATCGGTGGCACCGTATATCGTTACGGCAAGTAAAACAAGGCGGATCGACCAACGGTGCGCGTGCAGGAAATAGGCGACGTCGAGTGTGTCATGTTGCTGGCTGCCTGGCATGGGCATGATGAAATAAACTTTCAGCACCTCAAACAGTGCCAGACATACAACTCCGGAGTAAAAAAATGTTTTCTTCATCATCAGCGATTGGTCAGTGCGCGGGGTTATAATTGGCATAGCCTTCTTCGGCGCGTTGCTTTCCGCGTTGAATATAAAAATTCCTGTCTTTCGGTGCCCAAGTTCCCAATCCATCAACATAACGGTTAAACATGCAGAACGCCGCCGCTATCAAGACCGTGTCGTGAATCTCGTTTTCCGTCGCGCCCGCTGCTCGTGCAATGTCTACCTGGTCTTGCGTAACTGCTTTTCCACTTCGCTGCACACTTGCCGCTATGGTCAGCAATGACTTGATTTTGTCAGACAAATCCGTGGTTATGAAGTCGGCTTTCACCTCGTCAATAAACTCCATGGAGCAGCCGAGATAATGTTGGGCGAGGCCTCCATGGGCCTGCTGGCAAAAAAAGCAGTCGTTCAGATATGAAACGTAGGTGGCAATCAACTCGCGTTCACCGCGCGAGAGTGAGTTCTCGGCCCGTAGCAGCACCTCGGCTAATTCGTTGAGTGGCTGCGCGAGCTGCGGGCGAAAAGCCATAAGGCCCCTGATACCCGGAAAATCGTTGTTCAGTTCAATGTAAGCCATTCCACAAGTTCTTTAATCGGTCATTACTTTTCAAAAAATGGCGCACGCGATCGCCCAATTAAGGCGTCTTTTCTTATTCCCTCGCGGGCTCAGGTGGCACATATCCCACCGTAGCCATCCGAACGCCCATTGGCGCGTAGGCAGCCGGATCCGTGGGTGTTAAGGTGTCAAGCCCATCAACGTATCGGTTAAACATGCTAAAGCTTGCTGCTATGAGTACGGTGTCGTGAATCTCGCGATCGGTCGCCCCTTCATCACGCGCAGCGGCAATGTGGTCGGCAGTGACCAGGTTGCCCCGTTCGCGCGTTTTGTCCGCGATAACGAGCAGGGCACGAAATTTTGCGCTTATAGGTGCGGTTTCCGGATTTGTCAGCACGGCATCAACCACCGCTTCCGCATCACCAAAATGGACCCTGGATGCTGCCGCGTGACTACAGGAACAAAAGACGCAGGCATTCCGTCGGGACACATAGGCGGCTATCAGCTCCCGTTCGGCCGGAGTCAGAGGTGATTCTCCTCTCAGCAGGACTTCCGCCAGTTCATACAGGTGCCGGCCGGTGTCGGGCCTGAACATGACAAGACTTCTGATGCCTGGAACATCGTCGGGAACCTTAATGTGAGGCATGGGATCTCTCTTTTCGTGTGAATAATGTAAATAACAATCCAATCAAAAAGACAAAGGAAAATGCAAACAGGGACGCCCCGTATCCACCGAGGGTACTCACCAGGGCGCCCACGAAGAAGACACTCGTGGCGGTGAAGAAACGTCCGATGTTAAAGCAAAAACCAGTCGCCATGGCCCGGATGGATACCGGGAACAGCTGAGGGATGTAAACGGCCAGCAGTCCCTGGCTCACCCCAAACGTGAATGCCAGCAAGGCGATCTCTACCAGTGTTACTACCTGGAAAGAGGTGTTTCCGAGAAACAGCAAGGCCGAAAGCACAAAGCACATCGTGAAGACGCAGATCATCGCTTTGCGTGTACCCAAAAGGTTGGAAATCCAACCCGAGAAGAATCCTCCGCTGAGGCCGCCGATGCCGAGCAACATCATGCTAAGTCCGCGCTCCCTTTGACCATCAGACGAAGGCAGCAGGCTCTGTACCCAGGTGGGCAACCATGAAAAGATCGCCCACAGTCCTATAAGCATTGCGCTGAATATCACCGCGCCCTCGAGTAACTGCTGTTTGTGATTGGCGAGTTCTACGCGGGCAACATTCTTTTGTCCCGAACCACGCGACTGTTTCCAGCGATCCGACTCTCTTACGTACAGCCAGATCAGGGCACCCAGGAAAATTGGGATCACTCCGATAAAGACGCCATCGCGCCAATCAGCCACGAAATAATTCATAGCACCTGACGAAAAGATGCCGACGGGAAATCCGATCGAAAGGATGCCCAGAAATACAGCGCGCGTTTTTGCTGGCCAGACTTCCGAAAGCAACGTTGTATTGAGTACCAAACTGGCGCCGACGCCGAAGCCCGAAATAAACCGCAGCGCAATGATGTACGTCCAGGTATTGCCGAAGCGCATCAGCACCGTGCCCACACCGAAAATAATAATGGCTGTAGCAAGCGAGCGAACCCTCCCGACACGATCGGCAATCACGCCCATAGTCAGGCCACCAATGGCCCAACCAACGAAATACAGGGCGCTCAGCAGGGCGCTCAATTGTTCAAGAGCCGGCGTCTTGTCGGTCGAGATGTCGGCCACCACGACTGGCAAATACACCGACATCAGCGTCGACACCGTACCTCCCATCACGTTACCAATGAAGCACATGACAAACATGCCCCACAGATACGGCGTGACGCTATTGGCATCCTTTACTGTCAACTCCGGTGATACCGACGCGGCCGAACTCATAGCATGGATTGATCAAAAGTTATAGACACATAATACATCGCTCCAATGGACGGCGAGCCATATGCCTGATACACCTGTTTGTTGAAGAGATTGTTTGCACCGATCTTAAATATTGACTTGATAGCAGGCGCTTTCCAATTGATCTGTGCATCGACGATTGAGTAGGCGTTAATGGTTCCGGGACGCATTTGATTGAACGTGCCATACCAATCGAAGGTATCCTGCCAGCGCCAGGCAACCTGAAAGCCTGCATGTTTCCAAAGGTTACTTTTGCCAAACGTCATGGTCGTGCGCCACTCGGGAGTATTGAAACGAGGGATTTCATTCGGGTCGGCATTGCGAAGGTTAAAATCCGCCCAGGTTGCGTTTCCGCCAATGGTAAAATCTGCAGGCAGCAAATAGCTTAGCCCAAGCGTTGCGCCTTGCGCAGAAACCCGGTCCGCGGCATTCGTGTACAATTGATAAAGGTGACTTGAACTCTCACTCAAAAGGTCTGCTGCGGCTTCTGGATTGATCGAACCATCACTCAACAAAATGGTATGCTGCGGCTGCATCACCACCTGATTGAGAATGAAGTCGTTATAGGCACTGTAGTAATAATTCGCATCGACGAACAATGTATTGCCGAATAAGCCTTTGTAGCCGATTTCGAATGTTTGCACGCGTTCCGGCTTAATGTAGGGAACGTCAGACTTGACCAGCAAATCCTTTGCCTGATCAATGGCCGCTGCACTGGCCGCATCGGGTGAGGCACCTCCTGCCATCGCTCCGTAGTATGCGGGGTAATAGGTAGAGAAGAATGGATCCAGCGAAGCCGCCGTAAACGTGTTCTCATACACATTCATACCCTTGCTGTTATCAGGAACACCACCCAGGATGGTTATGGGGCCGGCGTTCAGCTTGATGTATTGATCGCCGGGTGTAGGATTTCTGAACCCTGCCTGGTATGAAGTTCTGAAGTGATGCTGACTGTTCACGGCATACACGCCGGATATCCGTGGTGTGAGTCTTCCGTCGAAGTTCTGGTTCTTGTCGTATCGCAGGGAACCGGTCAACTTGAGCTTGTCGGCGAGAATTTTCTTCGACAATTGCACGAAGGCACCACCTTCTTTGATCGTGACTTTATTGTTCACGTCATCATAAAGGGTGCCATTGGTGAACATGTCATACATTCTGAAATTACCGCCGACCAGTATGTCAACAGGCTTGAATATTCCGGCGAAATCGTATTGACCTTCGGCATGGTAGAACTTGCTTTGACTCAGGATACCCGCACCGCCCATACCTTGTGTGGCGATGAGCTGCGATTTAGCTGCTTCGAATTCAGGCGTGCCGGGAAGGAAGCGTCCCTCGTCAGCAAAATTTCTGGCTGCGCTATGACTATTCCCGGTGACCCCGTTGACGTCACCAAGAAACGCGGCCGTGTACCGGTCATACCACATATTATCGGCGTCGCCCGGTGCAACCACGTTGCCGTTAAAGTCTTGTACCCAGGTCCGGTTAATCAGCTGACCCAGTCCCTTTCCGTTGTACGAGTGCTTCGAGTCTTCGAGGTTAGCATAAGCACGGACAAAATAGTTAGCGCCTTTCATCTCAATGCGATGCTGTTGGAAATTGAAATCGTTCAATTGAAACCGGTTACTTCCCGTATATGCGGCTCTGCCCTGATTGTAGTTGTACTGGTACAGCACTTCGATGTTATCGGTAATGCGATAGTGCAGCGCCCCGTTGAGCTTTAAGCTATACACATCGTAATCCAGGAGGAACCGCTCTTCGTA
>DATHKA010000427.1:0-28951 GCA_035489615.1 Chryseolinea sp. | reverse complement strand
TAGAAAGGACGTTTCAAAGGATTGAAGCTTTTTTTGCAAGCTTAAAATTATGTTGCTTTGCTTGTCTGGATGTTACATTCAGTGGTAATTGGGTTTCAGGCCCTGACTTTGGGGTAAAATCAGAACCCTACGGCGTCCGCTATGCGTTTGAATTCGGGTTCGTCATAGAGCACGACAAATTGCGGTTCGGTCATTATCCAAGGCATCTCCATATCATGTGATTGAAAAGCGGTATTTAACCATTCGAGGGCGGCAGGCTTATCATCCAGGCCGGCGTAGGCAACGGCAATAAAGAAGGCTATTGAACCATCTTCACCCTTGTGAAGCCGGGTCTTAAGTTCTTTAATAATGTCAAGTGCAGCTCCGCGATTGCCTGACTTGGCGTACGCCGCCCCACTCCATCCCAACATTCGGGGATATCGTATGCCCTCGAGCGCGATAGCCTTGTTGAAGTATGTTATGGCCTCTTCATAACGCCCCAGTTGCAGCATCAGGAAACCGTGCGAATCGAACGTGTAATAGTTATTGAACAGCTGAAGCCGCCTTTCAGAGAAACGCAGGGCATCATCATAGCGATGGGTGTAGTAATACGAAAGTAACATCCGGCTATTCGGATAATAGGGATCGGTGGCATCAAGCTTTTCGGCAAATACAAGCGCCTCATCATGGCGCCTCACGAAATTCAGAAAGTCCGAATACATCGCCAGGGCATCCGGATCATCGTTGACTACGGCCTGCTTGTATTCGGCTTCAACGCGCTTGATGTCCCAGTTGTGATATAGATAGTAAAACCCCATGAGCATGTGTGCGATGTCCAGGCGTGGATCAATGGCAAGGGCCTTGTCAATAAAGGGCTTACCATGTTGCAATCCCTCGAGTGCGCTTTGCTCAGCACCAAAAATACTCGCCAGACAGATGTGGCTGTAGGCCAGGTAGGCATATGCGCGCGCGTAGTTTGAATCGAGTGCAATCGCCTGACCGAGCAGGTCTATGGCATTGTGGGTACCGCGGTTTGTATAAGTCCTGAACTCATAAATGCCCTTCAGATAGAGGTCGTAGGCTCTCGGATCCTTTGTATCGGTAGCTGACAACCGGTTTCGTTCTTCGGCGGTCAACTTTGTGTGAAGCTCTTCGGCGACCTGCTGGGCAATCTCGCTTTGAATGGCAAACACATCTTTCAATTCACGGTCATAAGTCTTTGCCCATATCTGCGCTTCGGTGACACCGTCGACTAACCGTACCTCTACGCGCACAGCATTTTGGTCGCGCTGTATGCTTCCTTCCAACAGTGCCCCCACGCCAAGTTCTCCCGCAATTGCCTTGGCCGACTTGTCCGTTTTCCGGTATTGCTCAACCGAAGTCCGGGAGATTACGCGCAAGGCCCCCACCTGTGACAGGCTGGTACGGATGGCTTCAACGACCCCCTCGCCGAAGTACTCATTGCGTTCGTCTTCGCTCAGATTCTTGAAGGGAAGTATGGCAATAGATCTGGCATCGGCAATGCCAGCGGCGTCACTGGTCAAGTCGTCATCCACGGCAAAATGGCGATACACAACGACCGCGCATATCGCGACGACCAACGTCGATACCAACATCAATACCCAGGAACTTCTGCGCCAGACCGGCTGCGTATCGGACGCATATGCTGCTCGTTTGGTCAATACCGCGCGATCAAGGCGCGAATCGGAAGGAAGTCCTGGGAGCGATTTGTCCGCATCGGATTCAGACTCCGCTAGCGTCGTCGTTATTTCCGAACGATGAGCCATCGCCTTGTGTCTCACCTCTCCTGGAGGAAAGCCGTAGAATTCATTGAAACACTTGCTGAAATAAGTGGGGCTTCCAAAGCCGATTCGATCCGCGACTTCGGCCGCTGTAAGATCACCCTCTTTAAGCAATGCCATGCCCAGGCTAAGCCGATGCTCGCGAACGAACTGACTGACCGATTTCCCCGTTACATTATTCAGACGGCGATGCAGTTGTGAGCGACTCATGCCGATATTCTTTGCAAGCGCCTCTACGCTGAATTGCTCGTTGGTCAGATTATCGTCGATTTCCCTTTTGAGCTTTTCAAGAAAGTCTTCGTCAGCGCCGGATCTCATAAGTCGTGATGGCTGTGAAAAAGGATTGCGAATTTACGCGATTTAACGAAGGTAGACATGTTTTGGATGTGACCAATCCGGAGACGGGCTCTATCTTTGCACCGTTAACCAGAACCATTGAAATTCAAGATCGATAGCTTTGTATTGGCAGTCATATGCGTAGTAGGGCTTGCTTACCTGTTTCCGCAACTTGGCCGCGACGACAGCCCCGTGCCACTCGACGCAGTCGGCTCCGTGGGCGTGTCCCTGATATTCTTTTTCTACGGCCTGAAACTCAGTCGTGAAAAAATGATCAGCGGAATAAAAAACTGGAAACTTCATGCCCTCGTGCAAGGCAGCACGTTCCTGCTATTTCCACTGATAGTCTTGTTGGTTCGACCCTTTATTCACGAACAGCACGAATTCACGATCTGGCTGGCCTTTCTCTTTCTCGGGGCACTTCCATCCACCGTATCCTCCTCTGTGGTCATGGTATCGATCGCAAAAGGTAATGTTCCCGCGGCCATCTTCAACGCGAGTATATCGGGATTAATTGGTATCGTGATCACGCCACTCTGGATGGGATTGTTCATTACACAGGGGTCTTCCGAATTCGACCTGAGCGAAATTTATGTCAAGCTCAGCGTAGAGATCCTGGGTCCCGTCATGCTGGGCATTCTGCTACAGCGGAGTTTGGGTAAGTATGCGCAGCAATACAGCAAGCAACTTTCGTTGTTTGACAAGTCGGTTATTCTTCTGATCATTTACAAAAGCTTTGCTGAATCGTTTGACCGGAACGTGTTCAGCACCGTGCAGCTAAGTGATCTGTTCTATATTACCCTCGCCGTCTTCGCGTTGTTCTATTTGGTCTATTACCTGACCGGCTACCTGGCGCGACGATTCGGGTTCCCCCGCGAAGACAGAATCACGGCGCAGTTTTGCGGAACTAAGAAGTCCCTGGTTCACGGTACGGTATTCTCTAAGATCCTGTTTCAAAATAGCGCCGCCACGGGAATCATGCTGCTTCCCTTGATGCTTTTTCATGCGATGCAGATCTTCATCATCAGCGTGATCGCTTCACAACTCGGCAGCAGGGATGCTAGTCCGGAAAATACAACCCAACAATAGTCTCATGAGCTACTCCTCATTCGCGCGATTGTGTACCCTCTGCCTGTGCATGTGTATCGTTCTGTGGACTTGCACCAGCCGCGATCCGCATCGTGGACCAGTCCCTGATGCTGATACGCCCATGATCCCGGGTAACGTATCATCGCTCAACTCGCCTTTCGTAACAGCAGGAGATCGCGTGTACATGGTGGGTAACCAGGACGGTTCATTTCCGGATATAGGTTGGCACGTCCCCGGTGAGATGGGAGGCATTTGGGATCATCCGATCAAGCTGATGGATGGATTCAAGGCAGCCGTCCGCGTCGGTGAGGAAATACACTGTCTCGATCGCGCCGCGGCGTTCGAAAACTTTCCATTCGCGAACCGTCATCGGTTCACGTTCGAAAAACTGAACCTGACCGTTGAGCGATTTCAATTCGTTCCGGATGCCACGGAAGGGTTGGTGGTCGAATTCAAATTCTTCAACAACGATTCGCAGCCGCGCACATTCGAATTCAACATGACCGCGTTATTCGATCTGAGACCCACCTGGTTGGGAGAACGAACCCAGATGACCGATGGAAAAGACGTGCTCAAGTTTGATGCATCCGCGCGGGCGATCGTGGCCAAAGATGCTAACAATCCCTGGCATGCCATGATGGGATCGAATATAGAAGCGGTTTATCGGGTTGGTGATATTGCCTGCGGCGCGACGACGAGTGGTCAATCATACAATGCCGCAACGCTGGCCTACACGCTTACAATTGCGCCCGGCGGAACGTCGACCATCCCTTTCTTCATTGCAGGATCCGGGACGTCCGACGGGGACATGCGAAAAACTTTTGACGCCCTTAAAGGAAGCACCGATAAATTATTGGCCAGCAAGGCGGAGCGTTTCAGCCAGATTACCTCGCGTGCTGCTATCTCCGTGCCTGATTCAGGCATCGAAAAGATGTATGGGTGGTTGAAATACAACATAGATTGGCTCGTCCGTTCGGTTCCGAATCAGGGCACGGGTCTTTCTGCCGGATTGCCCGATTACCCCTGGTGGTTCGGTGCCGACGCCACGTATGCGCTACAGGGCGTTCTGGCCACTGGCGACCATCACCTGGCAAGAGAAACCATTTTGCTGTTACACAAGCTATCGACGCAGACGAACAACAATGGCCGCATCATTCACGAAGCATCTACGAACGGATCCGTGTATAACCCCGGCAACGTAAATGAAACCGCGCAATTCATAACCCTGGTCTACAACTACTATGCCTGGACGGGGGACCGTGCACTGGTGGAAGAAGTTCTTCCCGAAATTAAAAAAGGACTTTCCTGGCTCACACATGAAAAGGATCCTGATGGCGATCATTTTCCGAATGGAAGCGGCATGATGGAAATACCCGGACTAGAGGCCGACCTGGAAATGATCGACGTAGCCGCGTACACGCAGCAAGCCGTGGCCAGCGCCTCACGCCTGGCCTACGCGCTGGGTGACTCTGCAACGGCCAAAGAGTATGGATTGCTGGCCCGGGAAATGGGTATACAAATCAACCGGGAATGGTGGGTGAGCAACGTAAATGCCTTCGGTGACTTTCGCGCTACCCCGAGGGAGGCAAAGCCGATCATTGAAGCAGCCATCATTCGATCGGATACCCTTAAAAAGCATACGGCCGTGGCAGCGTTGAAAAAAATGTTGCCGGCCATCAACACGTCGTCCAAACGCCTGCAACCATTCGTGGTGTACAGCAACTGGGTCGTAAACACACCGATGGAAACAGGCGTCGCCGACAGTGCGAAAGCCCGCGCTGCTTTGAAGACTGCGCAGTCTTATGAAAACGTATACGGCGCATTTGTAACCGGGATCGACAAGACGGACGAACCCGACAGCATTGTACTAAAATCACGAAAGAAGATATTTTCGTACACCGGCGCTGTGATGACATTGCCCACGGGGGTGTTAAGCGTATCTGCCGCTCGCTATGAAATGACCGGTCTTTCGCTGCGGTATATCAAGAAGTTAGAGCGATCATTCAGTTATGCATTGCCGGGATCGATGTATGAGGTTTCACCCGACTTCGGTATGATCACGCAAGCCTGGAACATCTATGGCGTGGCCGTCCCCATCGTACAATATATGTTCGGGATTCAACCCCATGCCTACTCGCGCCTGGTCGAAATAACGCCTTCGCTTCCGGATGCCTGGACAAACGTATCGATCAATCAGGTCAGGATTGGCAACAACGAACTAAGCCTCACCCTGGAATCAAGCCAGGAAACACTGACTTACAAGATTCACCAAACGATGAAAGACTGGACCCTTTCGATAGATGTCAGGGGTGGCGTGAAACACGTTGTTGTGGATGGCCGAGAAATAGAATTTGAAACGCTTCCACAAAAACGCCTGGACGTGACGGGGCATGAGATGGAGGTCGTCGTATGGAATACCGCGCGTGTGATTCATTGAAAGCTATCGCTAAAACGGAAGTTATTTAATCGCATTTTGAATCTTAGTAAATTCAATCCTACTGCACATGGAAAATTATACTATACCGGCACAGACCCGCATTGGACACATTCACTTGAAAGTCTCGGATCTTCAACGTTCACTTGATTTCTATTGTGGTCTCCTCGGCTTCGAACAGATGGCTGCTTATGGTGACCAGGCAGCATTTATTTCGGCGGGAGGCTATCATCACCATATTGGGCTCAATACCTGGCATAGCAAGAATGCACCTCCGGCCACGGGGAATGGCGTGGGCTTGTATCACACGGCGATTTTGTATCCTACCCGAAAGGATCTGGCGAAAATCTTTCAACGGCTGCACGCGGCCTCTTATCCTTTCACCGGAGCCTCTGATCATGGTGTCTCAGAAGCGTTATACCTCGATGATCCCGATGGCAATGGCGTGGAGTTGTACTGGGACAGACCAAAAGATCAATGGCCAATTGATCAAAAAGGGGCGCTCAATATGTATACAAGGCCGCTTCACCTGGACGACTTGATCAAGGAACTCGACGTGTGAGATGCTGTAATGAGCATCCCACGGAGTCGGGCGCATTGTTCAAACGCTTATCTTAGGGCATAAACCCATAACCCTTGAAACTAAAAGTGATCGTCCTGCTTCTTGGTACCCTGATGGTGGAATCCACCCTGCAAGCGCAATCTGTTAAATCCGACTACAATACGAAAACGGACTTCAAGAAATTCAAGACCTACGCCTGGCTTGCACCCGGCGACAGCGTACTGAATCGATATAGAAAAGACAAACTCTATAGCGGGTCGATCACCTATGCAGCCAATGAAGAATTGAAGAGCCGTGGCCTGAAAATGGACACGCTGAATCCCGACGCCATTTTTCTGTTCTTCACAAGTGTCGAAGAAATCACGACGTACTCGCAAACACCCACGCTAAGCGTCGGCGTGGGTGTTGCCGGACCTGGATACTATGTGGCCGGATCAGCACCGGTCGCCGGCGGCAAAATTATTGCCACAACTGAAGAAGACGGCGTTCTTAAGTTCGCCATGTACGACACGCAGACCCGCAAGCAGGTGTGGACTGGGATGGCGAATAAGACTTTTAAGCTAACCGACGACGTCCAGCAACTGGTGATGGACTACACGGCGAAGATCTTTAAGAAATTTCCATTGAAGGCATCCCGGTGATATACCAACCGGCAACGTAAATTTTATCAAGCAACTGAAAACCTCCTTTTGTACTGAAGAACCGGTTTCTCGATAAATTCGTAGGAAAGTGCCGCTGCGACCAGTGACAAGACAATCCTCAGCGTTGTTACGAATATGAAATTTGCCTTATCGTCAGTTACGCGCAACGGCTCAAGGGCCATCGCAATGGGCACATGATACAAATAAAGTCCGTAAGACCTTCGACCTACCCACACCAGAACATCGTTGGCAACGATCGGGCTATTAGCATTTCGTAGCGCAACGAACACGGCAACAGCCGAGAATAAGTTCGTAAGCAAGAAACCGCCTGACAGCCACCGCGGGTTAGATAATTGAAGCAAGAAACCGCATACCAAAAAGAATGTCGCGCAGAGTATCAATAGGGCAACGTCCCACGCTTTTTTACGCGATGACTCCAGCAGACTCTTTTGATCGCTTACGAAATACATAAGGGCACCCAACAGAATACAGTCTATCCTGCAGAAAGTAAAACCGTAGGCATCGATGATGAATAGTCCGTAGCGCCATTCTCCCTGATGGAGCCCGGCGACTATCCGAAAGACGCTCGTGGCAACCAGGAGCGCAACAATCGACCATTTACGCTGACTGTCTGTTGCAGACGAGAGCATCCAGATGATCACCAGTGGCCACAGGAAATAAAAGTGTTCTTCAACAGCGAGCGACCATAGGTGATGCATGTTTCCCATCACCCGCTCGTCAACGATGTTGGCGAAATAGAACATGCTTGCCAGCGAAGCGATCATTCGATCGCTTTCAACCGGAAGAAAGGAATAGGTCCAAAGAACATTTGCCAAGGCAACCGTCACCAGAAGCGGCGGATATAAACGAAGTATCCGGCGCGCATAAAAATTCTTCAGGGAGATCCGGCCCGACAATTCGTGCTCTTTCCACAACAGTGACGTGATAAGGTAGCCGCTAATCACAAAGAAAATATCCACGCCCAAAAATCCTCCGGGAAATAACCCATAACCGACGTGGGTAAACAACACCATTAAAACAGCGAATCCTCTCAGGCCGTCTAAACTCTTTATGTATGGTATTTTTGTCGCGTGCTTCAATTCAGATCTTGATCTTGCGAGATTCTCGGATATATATGCGGGACGGTTTATGGTGATACAGCACAATTAATATACTATAATAGTAAATTCCCTGATATCTGGTGGCCCGTGCAAATAATGTCGCACCGTCCGGGAGCTAAACTTGCTATTTTCGCGTTAAACCAAAGCGTCATGAAGCCAAACAATGTCCGTACATTCAATTTCATGTTACTCATCCTGCTGCTCACGTCGTGCAAGGTAAAACCCGGCGGCAACTATCAAGGCAAGCCATTCAGCGACGCCCGCCATTCTGGCGCACAAGTCATTCCCGGGCGACTTCAATTTGAGTTTTTTGACGAGGGTGGAGAAGGCCTGGCATTTCACGACAATGATACCGTGAATTCCGGAAGCGGCGCATTGAATCCCGCCGATGGAACCTATCTAAATGAATTCAGAATTCACGAACCGGTAGATATCTCTTATACTAAATTTCGGGAACCTTTGATTGATAACTCTCCTTACAACCTGGTAGCCCCGGAGCCCGATCAACTTTATATAGGATGGACAGCACCGGGAGAGTGGATAAAATATACCATCGACGTGAAAGAGTCTGGTCGATACAAGCTGGGACTGATGTACACGGCCAATCAAAATGGACAAATCTCATTGGCGGTAAATGATGTTGACGTTACCGGCGCCATTGACGTGCCCTCCACTTTCGTCGCCGACGATACGATCGCGTGGCGGCAATGGCACCATTGGAACTACCTTGACAAGATTCCTGTGATTGAGTTGCCAGAAGGAATGCATACACTAACGTTGCATACCCTGGCCGTTGGGCAGATGAATTTCGAACACCTGGATTTCGAACGCGTTAAATAGGGGATGCAAGGCATAACGCGTTTTTGCTTCCGCCCCTATTTCGAATAAACCACCCTGAACCCCTTGTTGTGATTTCGCGACGTCGGAGACAGGGGATTCCGATAGGTATTTCTCGTATTCCGGGCACCAATATCCCATGCTCCCCCCCTCAGGGTTCGAAACCTTCCGTTAGTTGGACCGGGAGGATTCACTTTGATACCGTTTTGATAGTAGTTTTCATCGTACCAATCAGAGCACCATTCCCACACGTTGCCCGACATATCAAATAATCCGAGCTCGTTGGGCGGCTTTTCTGCCACGGGCATCGTGCCGTCGGTCTTGTGGCCATACCACGCAACGGAATCCGGAATGTTATCGCCACTGTAGATAAATCCCTTTCCCTTCGTTCCGCCATTGGCTGCAAACTCCCACTCCGCTTCGGTAGGGAGCCGAAAAAGTTTGCTGTGTTGGTCGCGCAGCCAATAACAATAGGCAACCGCGTCATCCCAACTGATGTTGACAATCGGATGGTCGTCGTTCCATCCGAACCACGGCGCATGAGGCATCGCACGTCCCGTGCTCGTGCAGAATACCCGCCATTGCCCGACGGTCGTTTCCGTTTTTGCCATCCAGAACGGTTCGACGCTGACTTTATGCAGGGGCTTCTCGTCGCGCTCCCCCTGTTCGCTACCCATCGCAAAGGATCCGCCTTCCACAAAGACCATCTGAGGGACAGCCTGCGAGAACAGGCTCGTCACGATCAGGGAGCATATGATCGAAGCAATGCCTTTCATTTCTTCCAATAGCTATTGTTCCCCACCCACAAGAGCGCATTCGCGATCAACTTATTCTGTAGCGCGTCCGACATAACAGCATCTCCATGACCCATGTTCATATAGATCATCCGGTACTTAGTATGGGTCCACACTACGGGTGTATCTCCCCCCGTGATAATGTCCTTGATGCCCAACGGATAGTTCATCGGATCAAGGGTTAGCAACACTTTTACGTTCTTGTTTTCCCGAGGACTTGGTTTCCACTGATACCATTCATTGGTGGGAGACGCCAACGCCTGGGGTATACGTTTCGTAACTACATGCGACGTGTCATCTACCAGTAATCGGGCCGGTTGAGGCGGCCAGTTGTTTGTGTAGAATATCGCGCCACCCACGAAATCCACAAACCACGGCCATTGGGTAGTCTTGTCATTATATGCGGCCACGTGAAACCCAATCCATCCACCCCCGTTCTCCATGTATTTTTGAAAGGATTTTCGTTGCTGCTCGCTATGCGGAAAGTCATTTATCCACATCACCACCTGATAATTTCTCAGCAGCGTGTCGTTGAGATTGGTCCAGTCCTTGGTAACGTCAAAAGTGAAATGGTTTTCCTCTGCCAGCGTAGTAAAGAACGCCCGCACATCTTTCGAAAAGTCCTGGTGGTCGTGCTCTACACGTGTGCTGTAAAAAGCCAACACCTTAAACTCCGGAGGTTGAGCTACTGATACTTGTATCAACAGCGAGGCAGTGAGCATCAATAGTAACGTTCTCATTTGGCAGCCTCCACGCGTTCAGCACCACCCAACCAAAGCAAGGCATCGCTGATCATCTTGTTCTGATCATCGCTTGAAAAGATCTTATTGCCATGACCCATGTTCATGTAAAGCATCTTGTAATTTGTATTGGTCCACACGACCGGCGTATCTCCTTCTTTTATGGTAGTCTTCACCCCCAAGGGATAATTTTCCCTGGACAGCGACAACAGCACTTTTACATCCTTGTTTTCGCGAGGACTCGGTTTCCATTGATACCACTCCCCCGTAGGCGAATCGTAGGCGGCCGGCATTCGTTTTGTAGCCGGGTGTGTGCGATCCTCTACAACCACTTTGGCGAGTAACGGCGGCCAGTTATTCGATTGAAAGTAGGCACCGCCAAGAAACTCATTGAACCATTTCCATTTTGACTCCGGTAGATTGAACGCCGACACGTGACAACCCAACCACGCACCTCCGCGATTGACGAACCGTTCGAACGCCTGACGCTGTTCGTCGCTCTGAGGAAAATCGTTCAACCAAATGATCACATCATAGTTGGCGAGGTAGTTATCGTTCAGGTTGGTCCAATCGGTTGTCGCGTCAAAAGTAAAACCCTGTTGACCCGCCACCAGGTCAAAGAAATACAGGGCATCTTTGGCAAAATCCACGTGATCCATCTCGCCCTTCGTGGAATAGAATGCAGCCACTTTAAAACGGGGACGCTGTGCATTTGCCTGCCCTTCAAGGAATACGAGGAAGAAAGCGCACACAAGGAATCGGAAGTTCATTCTTCAGGCTGTCAACCCGAATATAGCAATTTATCATAGCGAAAATGCAACGCTACCAGCCCGCACCGATCCGTCGGTGAAAGTTTCAATTTCATTAAAGTTCATGCTGGAAAATCCATTCGAAAACTGATCTCCTGTTAACTTTAGGGATCAAATCTTTCAGCACTATGAGAATCCTCCTGTTATGCGCGTTTTGGTTATGTTTTTTCACAGATACCTGGGCGCAACAGGACTTCTATGAACAGGAACTGTTAAACCTGAGCGATATCTCGAAACTCTCTCGGTATCGGGTGGGGGAAATGGATCAGCTTTCAAGCTATGACCGGACAGGAGGTAACGACGATGGGTTTAGCGGAAAATACTCCTATGTAAGAAAAGAAGCGGATGGTTTGGTGCTCGCCGATCTCAAGGGACCCGGGGTCATAAATCGCATCTGGACACCTACGCCGACCACCGATACGATCAAGTTCTATTTCGATGGCGAGACCAGGCCAAGAATTTCCATTCCCTTCATCGAGCTCTTCACGGGCAACACGTTTCCTTTTCTCGCCCCGCTGAGTGGCAACCAGATCGGTGGATACTATTGCTACCTGCCGATCCCCTATGAAAAATCGCTGAAGGTCGTGTATGCCGGCAAGGATCTCCGGTTTCATCAGACGCAATATCGCACCCTTAGGAAGGAAGACCAGGTAAAGTCCTATTCCGCCGAGCTGGTTCGTTCACATCAGTCCCAACATGACCGTGTCGCCGCCGTTTGGACGAAGAAGCGTTCGCCGTTGGAAGCATACGGAAATCAACTAAAGACGAAGAAGATCAGCTTGTCACTTCGGTCCGGTGTTGAGGAGTCGCTGTTGTCCCTGAGCAGTGGTGGCCGGGTTGTGGGAGTGGAACTGGCGGCTGGAAGCCTGGCTCAGGCATATCGCAAGGTAATGCTTACGGCGCGCTGGGACAACGAATCGAAGTATGCTCTAGATCTCCCGTTGCACGACTTCTTCGGCTTTGCCTTCGGAAAGCCGGCCATGCAATCCATCTTGCTGGGTTCCAATACGGAGAAGCTCTATTCCTACCTGCCCATGCCATTTGATCAATCCGCTGAGATAAACGTGAAGTATGAAAAAGGCAAAACCGGGGCCGATGAATTGCTGATCACCGGCACTATTTACTATACCGAAGAGAAGCGAAGTCCGGCAAACGAAGGTAAGCTGTATGTGCAATCCCGAAGACAATACAACATTCCCTCCGGGACACCTCATCTGATTTCCGAAATCAAAGGGAGGGGTCACTACGTCGGTACCATATTGATGTCGCAAGGTCTTGAAGAAGGACACACCTGGTTTTTTGAAGGTGATGACCGTGCCACGATCGACGGAAAGCTGAAGCTGCACGGTACCGGCTCGGAAGATTACTTCAACGGAGGATGGTACGCTGTGATGGACCGTTGGGACCGGGGCCTCAGTTTGCCTATTCACGGCTCATTGGATTATAATCAAATGAGCTCCCGGACAGGCGGCTATCGGTTCTATCTAACGGACAAGTTGAACTTTATCGAATCGTTTCAATTGACCATTGAGCATCAACCCGACACAAAAAACAATGTAAAGTCCGATTACACCTCGGTTGCCTTGTTCTATAGTGATAGGCCACAGTTTGAAGACACGCCGATTCTTATCGATGACAAAGTAGAAAAGGTGCCTCACCGTGACAAGCTCACCGCGCAGGGCATGGTGTATTCCCTTTACTGGCTGGCAAACGCGGGCTACGAGGATCCTTCCATTGTTTTCTCCATGAAGAAATCCGATAAATGGTTTGCGCAGATTGATCCCGAGGCAGTGCCCATGGTCCAGATCTACCTCAACGGGCTGGATATTGGCCGGTATAAACTCTATGTTGAGTATGGCCGCCGCGAAGACTCCCGACCGTTCAGCGTCTGGCAACGCTCGACCCAGGTGTCGGACTGGATTGGGTCGGAAACGGAATTTCCAGCCAAAGGGGGAAAGACTGAATACGCCGGCGAGATAGAAATTACCGATGAGGTGAAGACGATTACACTTCGCAAGAAAGCTGGTGATACTGCTGTTCAGATATTCAGTTTGCAGTTTGAGAAAGTCGAATAGCCGTAAATCAATTCTTCTAATGCCCGTTGCGTTTCACCTACGAATCAAGATAGATCTTGAAAAAAGTGAACACGCCAAGAGCCAGCAAGACCGCGCTGGGTAATATCGCGATAAGACGGCTGTGCTGAATGAATTTCGACACGCGTTGGGCTGCAAATGCAAGCAAGGTCAATAGTGCCAAAGCACCCAGTGCTGTGCCCAACACATATGCATGCACCCTGGCCGTTGTGTCAATCACAATCCATCCCTGCGATTTCAGGTACGCAGTTATAGCGATCCACCAGGGAATGGCCTGGGGGTTGAGAATGCTCAGGATAAGACCTCTTGCGAATCCCCTTTCCTGTAGTCTGACCGTAGTCGTAGTAGGTTTTCGGGCAGACCAGAGGCCCATCAGACCGAGGAGTACCATAACAGACGCCGCCAACAACTTAAAATTCTCCTGCACCACGGGCGAACTAGTGACCCATCCTTCAAATGCAACCGCTATCCATGCATAAGGATATTCAACAAGTGCGACCGCCAGCGCAAACCTCAGGGCGGCTTTCAATTTATTCTCCAGACCCAATTGCAAGACCAGGATGTTCAGCGTTCCCGGAGGAATGGAACCCAGGAAGCTGGCAACTGCTCCGATGACGAAAACCTGAAGTACCAAATGCTAAAAGCTGAAGTGAGAATTATTCATAATTACCGGGCAACGCGACCATTGTTTTGCCAGTGAATATACAAGTCATTCTCTTACATCGACCGGCTACTCCTCATTTTTTGATCTAATGGGTGGTTCCCGCCGGAGATTGGCTTAGTCACTTTGAAATTAGTTGACAAAGGCAACTAATTCCATTAGGCTATTTGGATCAACTCGGGACTTCTCCAATCGCTTCGATGCCGGGAAGCGATTGGAGAAGGGATGTGACCAGATGATATGCTTACTGTGGGGAGCGGGAGATATGATAAATGCTGTTGCTTCGCTTCATCTCCGATACTTCACTTCGGGCAATCGAAACGGCCTCGGCATAATTCTCATCTTTTTTTATATCGCTCAGGCCGATGGGCTTCGACACACCATAATTATTCCAGGCAACGATAAGGCTATCACTGCTAACGGCTTCCACACGAAAGGTAGTATAGTGGTTATCGATCTTCACCTCGTACAGGTCGCCCTGAGCAGGATTAATAAAATAGGCCTCCTCCTTCTTCGCCGTCTCACCCGAAGCATACGAACCATAGGCGATCAGAAACGCCGCGCCTGCAAGGCCCACGAAGTTCCAGAGTGGAATTCTCGTTTCCTTAGTAAGGTCTTGATAAGCCGTCTTAACCGCCGGTGGCATTTCATTCACTTTAAGCACTTGTTTACAGTGCTGACATTGAGATCCACCGGTTCTTCCAACTGAGAAGAATGGAAGCCAAAAGATGTGCGCATACTGTGCGAAGACACTGGCAGTAACAGCGCCGTTTGTACCGCAGTGAGGACACGCGACATGTGCCAACTGTGAAGTTTTGAGGTGTGTGGCTCTTCGACCGTAAATAATCATAGTTATGCTGGTTTTTTATTATAGACCTGAATACCCCTACAACGGCCAGTGTATCCCCAAAAAGTGACGAAAAACTTACAGGCCTGAGAAAAGTGCCGCGGATGCAAAATTGTCGAAGCAGGCGCTTCTGTAACATTTTAAATGCATCTACGCGTGGGTGCCCCGCCCGACTCCAGAAAATCTGTTTTACGTTAATCAGGTGTTCATACCAGGACAAAACAAAACAAATGAATTAAACTTTCATAAAATATTGAAAGTTTAATAACATTAGAATATATTTACCGTATAAATATCAGACATGAAGCTTACCGAGGCGAAAAGCCAATTTATTCAGGCCTGGGGCACGTTGGGTTCCAAATGGGGCATTAACCGCACCATGGCACAGTTACACGCCTTGTTAATGGTATCTCCGGACCCCTTGAGTGCGGAAGATATGATGTCGGAATTGAATATCTCCCGGGGAAATGTGAACATGAACATAAGAGACCTCATGGATTGGGGCCTTGTTGAAAAGATGCATAAGGCGGGCGAACGCAAGGAATACTTCTGGGCAGAAAAGGACATTTGGAAGATTACGAAACAGGTGGCCAAGGAAAGGAAGAAGCGAGAACTTGAGCCCGTTCTGAAGGTACTTGACCAAGTATCTGGTGTCGAAGGTGATAAGAAAGACAGGCATGTGAAAGCCTTCGTCGAAAGCATTAATGGGATAAAACGCATGGCGACTAACGCCGATAAGACCCTTGATACGATGGTCAAGGCTGAAGAAAACTGGTTCTTCGGAGGCATATTAAAACTATTCAAGTAGTTTTTTTCAAAATGAATTTCATTAATTATTGAAAGTTTTGAAAACTATAGATATGAAATCGCTCGACAATAAACTCATCATCTATGACAGCAATTGTAAAGTCTGCTCGTCGCTGAAAGACGTTGTGCTAAGGCTTACGTCAATCCCCGAGTCAAAAGTCAAGGCGTACAAGGACCTGAACAGCGACCTGAACGAGAAGATCGATCCAAACAAGTTCAGAAACGTGATGGCCTTGATTGACGTCGCTGGCGGTCAAACGATTTACGGATCCGAGGGTGTTGCCCATGTCTTCTCCAGTCAGTACAGGATGTTAAACACCCTTCTGAACATTAAAACCTTTTTCAGAATTTTTGACTTCCTCTACAAGACTCAGGCATTCAACCGCTACATTATAGCGACGCCAAAAAGCAGCTTCATGTGCGATTGCTTTCCCGACAGGGTAGTCAAATATCGCATGAGCTATATCATCATGACCGTTATCTTCTCTGTCTTTTTAACATCGATGTTCGGTCTGTCATTGAGGCACTTCTTCCACGACGTCTCCGCATTAGATGCGGCTGTTCACATGTTGCTGATGGCTGGAACAGGGTGGGTGATACAAATAGTGATTGCCATAATAAGTCTGCGCGAAAAAGCGCTCGACTACATCGGGCATCTGGGAAGCATCATGGTTGTCGGGTTGCTAATACTGGTTCCGTGGATGCTATTATCTTTCAATTCGCAAATTTCTACTCCCTACCTCCCAACAGCCAGTGTATGCATCAGCAGCATCTTTATGCTGAGTATGCATATTGGACGAGTCAGGTATCTGCAGCTTTCGCAGCGCTGGACGTTGAGTTGGTTCATACTCTTGCAATCCACTGCCTCGTTCTGGGTCTACTACTTCTACATTAGATAATCTATATGAGCCTGTTAAAACGAATTCCCATTAAGTATAAAGGTGAGCTGCATGATGTCCGTCTCATTAATTTTTCGGTCGACATGGAGGAAGTTCTGACGAAAGTTCCGCAAAACATAAAAGTGCGGGATTTTAACGGCCGAGCCATGATCTCCATGGTGGACGTAAAATTGAAAAATATGCGTACCGTCGCCTTACCCTGGATACGCTTCAGCTATCGCCATGTGGCCTTTCGGCTCCTGGTTGATGATCGTCAAAACAGCCAGGACCTAAGCAAAGGCATATTCTTTTTTCGCTCATTTAGTGACAAGCCATTAATTGTTACGGGTGGGAGACTGTTAACAGACTACAATCTCGAAATGGCCACCATAAAGGACCTCGGCGACGAAGTCAGTATCATTCAAGGCGGCCACCATGTGACCTACTGCATGACCGGATTGAACACCCTCCGCAATGACAAACTAACGGCCACTATCGGCTCGTTGGACAGGGCCTATTCAACCTTAGGCACAGATTTACGCGTGACCCAAATTCAGCGAGAGAAATGGCCCATTCAGTTAGTGAACTGCAGTGGTTTTGAAACTACTTTCTTCAAGACAGCGCGATTTGAAGGTGCCTTTCGCGTCTTTGAGACGATCTACTATGATTGGCTTCCGCCCAAAACCGTTGTCCTATGAAGGTCATTGTATTGGGATCCGCCGGGCAAATCGGCTCGATTGTACTGGATGCACTCAACCCGCATCATCAGGTTACTGGTACGTCCAGACGTGCCTCGGAAAAACACTTGCTATTCAACCCATTCTCTGATGACTGGTCGCGGCTCGGTAAAGCAGACGTCCTCATCAATTGCGTCGGTCAAATTGCACCAACTCGATCCAGCAGCTTTTACGATATCCACGTTGGGCTTATTAAATTGATCATCAAAAATCGCGAGAAGATAGGTCAGCCCAGAATTGTAAATATCTCTGCTCTGGGCGCCACACCACACCATCGCGTAGCGTTTCTCCGAACAAAAGGCATCGGTGATGACTTGTTGTTACAATGCTCCGATACGATCGTGCTACGGCCGTCCATCGTATGCACGCATCGAACGATGCTCGTCAGGAAGATGCTCTTGCTGGCAAAGGTTGCACGATACTCGGGAGGCGTAATTTTCGTTCCTGAAGGATTTTTGAAAACAAAAATACAGCCCGTTATGCCGATAGACCTGATCAATACCATTGAGATTGTCTTACACACAATAGTCGAAAGGATCGTTAACGTCGTTGGACGGGAGGCCATAAGTTTTAGCGATATCTTAACTGACATGTTTGAAAAAGCGAATCAAAAACCGCGAATCATACAGATACCCAGAATGTTGACCGATATCGTGGTGAAAACGGCGATTGCACACGTGTTTCCGCAACTAATCAATTCACAACAATACCAGCTATTGTTCGAGGACAATACTGCGGATCCGGGTCCTGTTCAGAAACTGCTGAAACGATCCCTGATGTCGACATCCGGATTCTTCAAACATGAATTCAGCTATGCCGCTCATTGAACTCACCACCACCATCCACGCGCCGATAGAAAGGTGCTTCGACCTCGCGAGAAGCATCGATCTTCATAGAATCTCCATGGGAGGAACCGGTGAAGAAGCAATCGCCGGCGTTACATCCGGGCTAATCGGTGTAGGAGAACAGGTAACCTGGCGAGCTACGCACTATGGGGTCACGCAGCGCTTGACTTCAAAAATTACACAGTTTGACCGGCCCAAGCATTTCCGCGACGAGATGATCAAAGGTACGTTTAAAATGATCCAGCACGATCACTGGTTCGAAAGCACAACCCATAACAAAACCGTAATGACAGACCACTTTCGATTTGAAACACCGGGCTGGATACTCGGAACGTTGTTCAACAAACTCATGCTTGAAAAATATCTTCGTAGGCTTCTCGACAAACGCAACAACATCATCAAGAAGGTTGCCGAAGGCCAGGACTGGAAATCAATCTTAAAAAAATAGTCATGAAAATGCCCGTACTCGACGGTGTAATCGACCGTAGAATCCTTATCAACTATCGGGTACATCCTGAGGCAGTGAAATCTTTGGTACCCGCTCACCTAGAACCGCTGGTCGTTAACGGTTACGCCAGCGCTGGAATATGCCTGTTAAGGTTGAAGGACATTGGTTTCAAACACGCGCCACGGCTTCTGAGAATCACGTCCGAAAATGCGGCGCACCGCTTCTTGGTATCGTATCGCGACGGTAATAAACAAGTACAGGGTGTTTACATTCCGAGGAGAGATACAGACTCCAGGTTGAATGTGTTACTCGCGGGAAAACTCCTCTCTTGGCCACACTACCCAGCAACCTTTCATTCAAGCGAAGCTAACGGACATTACGCGGTTACCATGGAAAGCCACGACGAATATTCTAAGCTATCCATTGAGGCTGAATTGTCGGAAAAATTCCCAACTGTTTCGATGTTTGATTCCCTGGACCAGGCATCCGTTTGTTTTCGAGATTGCCAGATTGGTGTCTCTCCATCCTCAAGTTCCCAAAGCTTCAAGAGTATTCGGCTGGAGACAAAGAGCTGGCAAGTGAAACCCCTGTGCGTTCAAAAACTACAGTCAAGCTACTTTGAAAACAGGCTGAACTTCCCGGAGGGAACGATACAGTTTGACAACGCACTGTTGATGGAAGGAATAGAGCACGAGTGGCACTCCTGCTGATTTACTACAAAAGCATTTTATTGAAGCTGCAGCGATTGGACCATGCATCGCTTCACATTTATCGATCCCGGAGTGAGGCCAGGTATCGCGCATCCTCGTAGGCTGTTCCAAGCGTGTTGTTGAAATAGACATAAACATACTTCCCCGCCAAAGCCCAGTCCTTTATTAAATCTCCGATCTCATCAAGGTAATGCCTGTCGTAGCTTCCGCGATAGTCCCCGTTGACCCCATGAAATCTCAGGTAAACTGTTGGAAAATCTGCTTTCGAATCGATCATCCCTGATTTGGGCATATCATGCATCACCAGCGAAACCCCATGCTTAGATAGCATTGAAAATACTTCACTGTTGTACCATCCCTTGTCGCGAAACTCAACACAGACCCGCCATTCACCATTTGAATTGTTCCGTTGAATCAACGCCAGCATTCGCTCGACCGTCATCATTTGAGACACTTTCACGCTTGCCGGGAATTGTACGAGGAGTCCGCCCTTTGTTTGGACACTAAAGCGCCAGGTCGACAGGCACCTATGAACATCTTCTTCCCGAAACGCGAGGCCTTTCGCATGCGTTATCTCGCGCCAGAGCTTTACCGAGAAAGTAAAGCCGTTGTCGACATCATTCGACCAACTCTCAAAAGTTGATGGTCTATGAAGACGGTAAAACGTACTGTTAATCTCTACCGAATTGAACAAGCCGCTATAGTATCTCAGCCTTGAAGATGCGTGATGCTCTCCTGGAAAGTTTGATTTGGTTTCCCGCAAAACAAGGTTGCTCGTGCCTATCCAGATGCTCGATGTCCTGATCATGACGGAGCCCTAGCATTATTAAAGCCAATTGAGTGATGTTCGGTTTCTGCTTTCTGTGCCCTTACGACGCTACTCTCAGAACTTACCTTACCATGGCCCGTTCAATTATGCAGAAGAAAGTCCCCGTGGGCGAATCGCAACAACTTTTCTTCACCCGCCTGTGTTACCCTTAAATAACCCTTGAAAGATGACGATCAAATCCAGCGTTCAAATTCCTTTGTTGAAGGGCCCGCAGTACCAGCACCATTACTTCCGGGATTCTCCGGGTGTCGGCGAAGACCCCACCGACCACTTTGCCATCTATAATCGCTGCATGCTGCGTGACAATATTTTAGCCCATCGTCTCGATTTCTATATGATTTTTCTGGTCAACTCCGGTGAGGGGTTACACACGTTTGGCTCGAACGAACACTACATTCGAAAGAACATGCTCGGATTCATCGGGCCACACGTAGTCAGTTCCTGGAGGGCAGATCATCAGGATAATCGCGGATTTCTTTGTTCATTTTCGGAAGAGTTCTTTCTCGCGAATCGGTCGGACAAACAATACCTATCGAACCTTCCATTTTTCCAGCTGGGTGGTAACCCGGTGCTTTGCCTGAGTGATGATGAGGCAGAGGAATTTACCACGTTATTCAAGATGATTGAAAAGGAATCCAAGCAGAACAATTCGTCAACGGACACGCTACGCGGATTTCTGCAGGTGATGTTGGGGAAGGCCATCGCGCGATATGGCCAGCTAAAACAACAAAATCATGACGACCATCCCTCTTCGGGATTGAGAATTGTAAAGGCTTTCATGGAAGCCTATATGATTGATTTTGGCGCCATTAGAAATGGAAGGGAAATAAGACTAAAGAAGATTTCCGATTATGCGCGACAACTGGGTGTGTCTCAAAACTACTTAAATGATACAATCAAATCAATAACCGGCAAATCGGCCGGACAGTTGATGAAAAGTCAGCTGTTGAAGCAAGCATCTGTGTGCCTCAAACATTCCACAAAGAGCATCAGCGAGATTTCCTATCTGCTCGGCTTCGAAGATCCTTCATACTTCACACGGTTCTATAAAAAGCATACGGGACAACTGCCCTCCGACAAAAGGAAAGCACCTGTAAAAAGTGCTATGGATCCGGTATAACGTCCTATCCTACCGGCTATGCGTGCCTATAGCTTTGCTTCATAATCAAATGGTGAATTATGGAACAGAGACAACTCGGAAGATCCGGCCTGCGAGTGCCCGTGCTGAGCCTGGGTACGGGAACATTCGGCGGGACAAATGACTTTTTCAAAAAATGGGGCGAGACGGATGTTGTGGGAGCCTCAAGACTCATCGACCTATCGCTTGACCATGGGATGAATTTCTTCGACACCGCCAACGTGTACTCAGGCGGTGCGGCGGAAGAGATCCTGGGCGCTGCACTAAGGGGACGCCGCATCAAGACAATCATCTCAACAAAAGCGAGCTTCAGGATGGGCGACGGTCCAAATGAAAGTGGCGCGTCGCGCTATCATATCATACGAGAATGTGAGGCCAGTCTCCATCGACTGGGTACAGATTTCATCGATGTATACTTTATTCATGGCTTTGACCCGCATACTCCGCTTGAGGAGACGCTATCGGCATTGCATACACTCGTTCAAAGCGGGAAAGTTCGTTACATCGGCTGTTCGAATTTTGCCTCGTGGCAATTGATGAAGGCGTTGTCTATTTCTCAGCGTGAGCGGCTTGAAAAGTTTGTGATCTATCAGGGATACTACTCCATCATCGGCAGGGACTACGAGTGGGACCTCATGCCCTTGGCGGAGGATCAGGATTTGGGCCTGATGGTTTGGAGTCCACTCGGTTGGGGCCGCCTTACGGGCAAAATCCGCAGGGACCAATCCGTGGCAGATGGCAGAATAAAACAAGGCGGATCGGCAGGTGGGCCTGCAGTGGATGATTCCTTCCTCTTCAACGTCATGGACGTGCTGGATGAAATAGCTGAAGAGACCGAAAAGTCCATTCCGCAGATTTCCCTTAACTGGCTCTTACAACGGAAGACCGTGTCGAACCTGGTGATCGGTGCCCGCAACGAAAAGCAGCTGATCGACAACCTCGGTGCTGTTGGATGGGCGTTAACTCCAGACCAGATTTCGAGAATCGATGCAGTGAGTGCCCAAAAGCCTTTATACCCACATTGGGTAGGCTCAAGATAGGTCCACAGCACGGTGAATTCTATCGCTCGGCGGCAGGACTTCTTCACCGTTTTCAAAAAACCAGGCCAGCACCTGCAACCTTCTTCACTTTTGCCTGTATATGATGTATTACACGCCATGTCATGATAAGAAACTATCTCAAAATTGCCTGGAGGAATGTGGTCAAAAACAAGATGTACAGCGCGATCAACGTCGGTGGGCTGGCCGTGGGTATGGCTGTCGCCATGATGATCGGGCTGTGGGTATATGATGAGGTAACCTACAACCACAGCCACGAAAACTACGAACATATCGCCCTCGTGTACCGACGCAACACCGAGCCGCTGGAACAAAAGACTTATAGCACAAACGGGCTGCCGCAGCCAGTGGCTAAAATTCTGACCGAAAAATATGGCCACCTGTTCAAGCACGTGGCCCTGCTCTGGTGGGATCAGGACTATACTATCCGGGTGGATGACAAAAGTTTTATCAAAACAGGTCAGTTCATCGACAAGGACGTGATTGACCTGTTTTCCCTAAAAATGCTGAAGGGCAGCAAAGAAAGCCTCTATGATCAGCGTGCCATCATTGTTTCTGAATCCACAGCAAGAGCGCTCTTTGGCGATAAGGACCCCATCAACCAGTATGTAAAGCTGAATGCGACCATGGATGCCAGTGTGACCGGTGTCTATGCAGACGTCGCTTCCAATTCCCTCTTCGGCCACATACAATTCTTCGGAAATTTCGAAGGATTGAAAGTCAACACCGAAGCCCTCAAGGCCAACGAGAACAATTGGGGCAACAACGCTTATAGGGTGATTGTACAAACAGCCGACAACGTGTCTGTTGAGCAGGCCGATGTAGCGATTGCCAATTTGTATTTGAAGGATTCGCCTGGCGCAGTCGCGGAGTATTCAACAAAATACAAAACCAATCTATGGCTGCATCCCATGAAGGACTGGTATTTATATTCAGAACTCAAAGATGGTCATCCAGCCGGTGGCCGAATAACCTTTGTCTGGCTGTTTACCGTAGTGGGTGGGTTTGTGTTGGTGCTTGCGTGCATCAACTTCATCAACTTAAGTACGGCCCGGAACGAGAAGCGGGCTAAAGAAGTAGGTATCCGAAAGGCGATTGGCTCAATGAAGTCGCAGTTGATCAATCAATTTCTGAGTGAATCGTTCCTGGTTGTATTGATGAGTCTGGTCATCACACTGCTCCTGGTTGTCATATCGCTTTCGCCATTTAATGAACTCGCTGATAAAAAAATCGAACTGCCCTTTACGAACCTTTACTTTTGGCTGGCCTGCGCAGTGGTTCTAATAGTCACATCATTTGTTGCAGGACTCTATCCAGCCTTTTATCTCTCCTCGTTCCAGCCGGTGAAAGTCTTGAAGGGTACATTGAGGGTAGGAAAATTTGCCGCCTTACCTCGCAAAATACTGGTGGTTATACAGGTGACCGTATCGGTTGTTTTGGTCATCGGAACGATCATCGTATACCAGCAAATTCAATTTACACAAGGTCGTCCCGTGGGTTATGACCGGGAAGGCCTGATAAGGATTCCCATCCATGATGTTGATTTAAACAAAAATAAATTGGTCATGAAAGATGCCCTTCTCAATAGTGGTGCGGCCAGCGCGGTAGGATTTTCGAGCAGCCCGGTGACCGCCATTTGGGATAATTGGAGCGGATTTACCTGGAAGGATAAGGATCCCGAATCAGAGTCGGGCTTTACAGTAACGTGGGTAAATGAAGACTATGGAAAAACGATTCAATGGAAGGTGTTGCAGGGCAGGGATTTCTCCAGAGAATATGGGACGGACAAAGAAGTGGTTGTTATCAACCAGGCCGCGGCAAAATACCTGGGCCTTGAGAACCCCGTCGGCGAATTCATCACGCACGACTCGGATAAACAACAGCGGCAAATCATCGGCGTAGTGGACGATGTAGTAGCCCTTAGTCCTTACGAACCGGTGAGCGCTGGTTTCTATTGGTTAGAGAACAACACAGACAATCTGGGACAAATGCAAATAAGACTCAATTCCAAGATGAGTGCGGAAGCGTCCCTATCAAAAATAGAATCCATTCAAAATAAACTCGCGCCCTCCAGTCCATTTGAATATAGTTTCGCAGATGTTGAGTATGGCAATAAGTTTAGGGCCGAACAGCGAATTGGAAAGCTTGCTTCCGTATTTTCTGTGTTGGCCATACTCATCTCATGCCTTGGTTTGTTTGGCCTCTCATCATTTGTAGCCGAACAAAAGACAAAAGAGATTGGCGTGCGAAAAGTTCTGGGCGCATCTATTCTCAACATATGGAGTTTGATATCAAAGGAATTCATCGTTTTGGTGTTGATCTCTTTCATTATTGCTGCTCCCATAGCGTATTACTATCTTCAGCAATGGCTCGCGACCTACGATTATCGCACCGATATCAGTCCATTGGTCTTCGTCTATTCCGGAACCGGCGCTTTGATAATCACGCTGGCTACTGTCAGCTTCCAAAGCACCAGGGCCGCGATCGCTAATCCGGTGACGAGTTTAAGGAGAGAATAGCCAAGTTGATCCGGCCTGCACCAGGGTTGCCCTGACAGAATGACGTGATAACAGTTTGGTCGCTAAATTGGGGAGGACCCGGAACTACCATTCCCCGGAAGGATGACTTCGCTCTTCTACGAAATATTAGGCTACATCAGGAGAAAGCTATGGGCACTCATTGTAGCCTACATGCTGGGACTACACAACTTCTATAACGGCGACGATAAGTCACCGGATAACATAGCCATTACTACGGAGCAAAACGAAGCACAAGAGAATGGCACACCGAAAGATTGACATTCCTAACAACTGGTGTTAGTGTCAAAGCGGGACTAAATATCACAACCAAATGTGACCTGAAATCCGTTGACGTCACGGAAAACAATTTCTTTCTTGCCGTACTCTGTCTGCGGATTAATCTCGACCTCGCCTGCGTTGGCTTTGATCGTATCTACGATGCTATCAATGGAATCCACCACAAAGTATAAACCGGCGTCTTTTTTATCACGCGTTGTCTGACCCTCAGGATAAAGCATAAACTGCGCACCACGCCAATCCATTAACGCCCAGTCCAGACCACACCCGGGTTCTTCATGCGTGGCCAGGCAGACAAATCCAATTTGCTTATACCAATCGACCGTGCTTCCTACATCGGGAACGCGAAGAAATGGCAGGCATTGTGCCGTCCTGGAGCTGCCCCTTCCGTTTTCATGTTTATTTTCAATGTAACGCAACGTGTTGCCATCCGGATCACTGACATAAAACTCTCTCGTTCCCCAGCTTTGATCAATAGGTCCTTGATGAACGGGTGATTCACTTTTCTTAGACGGGTCGAGTCCGCGACGAACATATTCGGCAAAAAGCGCATCCAATTCTGGAACCATGAGTGACACAACATTGCCGAAAACACCATCGCCCCTATGAGACGAAAGATACAATTCGGCATCTTCGCGTCTGAGCACGCAAAATGCAGGGTCTGAAAAATCCGGCCAAGAACCGTCAACGGTAAAGTCGAGCACACCGGTGTAAAAAGCAACTGAGTCCTTCATGTGATTGACCCGGACAAGGGAAGTTATTTTCATGCAGACCTATATTTGATAAGCAGATCGTCGCGTTCCAATTGATTCTTCAATTTATATTTCATTCGCGTCTCAGTGAATCCACGGGGTTTCGGGTCGCGGACCAGAAGGTCTTCAAGCCCACTGTGGCCGTGGCAATGACGACATTGACCAAGGCCGCCCATACAAAGATACCCGCATCAATGC
This sequence comes from Chryseolinea sp., assembly GCA_035489615.1. GTDB lineage: Bacteria > Bacteroidota > Bacteroidia > Cytophagales > Cyclobacteriaceae > Chryseolinea. The sequence continues at coordinate 2,990 of DATHKA010000427.1, read as the reverse complement.
TAATGTGATAAGCAAAGTTTTGCAGCCACACGTCCATAAAATACCAACCGATCGGAATGGCGAGAATGCAGGCGCTCAGCACCATAAAAAAGAACTCCTTTGAAAGCATCGCGGATATCCCGGCAACCGTACCTCCCAAAATTTTCCGTATTCCAATTTCCTTCACGCGTCTCTCTACATGGTAAGAAACCAGGGCAAATAATCCGAGTGAGGCGATAATGACAGATACGATTGAGAATACCAGGAACGTCTTCGAAAACCTATCCTCAGTTCGGTATGCTCCCTGAAGCCGGTCTTCCAGAAATGAGAAATCGACCACGCTCCCGGGGAAATGCTTCTTCCATAGATTGGTAAGTAAAAGGGTGTTGCCGGCAATGTCGTCATTCATTCTCACAGTGATCCTCGAGAAATATCCGTTGAGCAGGAACATCGCGACAGGTTCTATCCGTTCGCGCATCGTGGCAAAATGAAAGTCCTTGACAACGCCGATTATTTCACCATCCCTGCCCTGCAGACTAAAGAATTTACCTAACGCGTCACTTGCATCGCGATAGCCATAAGCGCGTACTGCCGCCTCGTTGATAACATATCCGCGTGTCGAATCCGATGCATTACCCGGAATGAAACTTCTACCGGCAACAAGCCCCATCTCATAGGTGCTGATGTATTGGTGGTCAATTCCGAGCGTGAAAATATTCACCTCGGCATGCGCGCCTTCAGCGGTTTCAATGGAGGCCAGCGATCGATCCAGGCCACCTCCCCCAATGCCACTATTAGATCGCGCAACGCCGACCATGCCGGGAGACGACAGCACCTCATTGGCAAATCCCTGGTATCCTGGCATTACCTCCGGGCTTCCATTGGTAGCAAGAAGTAAGAGGTCATCCTGCCGAAATCCAAGATCCTTGTTCCTGATGTAGTTTAGTTGTCTGGTCATCGTAATAATGCCCGTGATCAGAACGATAGTGGTGGTGTATTGCACGACAACCAACGACTTGCGTAGCCTGGTACCAGAGGTACCTTTGCCGAATTGTCCCTTTACGATTTCAATCGTCTTGAATGAAGACAACATGAGTGACGGGTAAATGCCAGATAACACGCCGGCCAGTGAAGCAACACCAAACAAGGTGAGTAAGGTAATGGGATCATACAAGCCAACTAGCTCCATTCCGAAAATTGATTCAAAAGCCGGCTTGGCAAGCTCAATCAATCCAATGGACGCGACCATCGCAATGATAGCGATCAACCACGATTCGGTCAGATATTGCAGCGCGACCTGTCGCCTGGAAGCGCCCAGCGTTTTTCGAATGCCAACCTCTGTGAACTGATCGAGGGAATAGGCCGTGGCCAGGCTGACGTAATTAAAACAAGCGAGGACCAGAACGATCATTCCAATCGCACTGAGCGTAATAATATAGGCCTTACTAACGCCAGCTTGAATGGGATACTTAACATCAGAACTAAAATGTATCTCTGCCAGTGGTGTCAGGAAATAGTTGCTCTTTTGTCCATCCGCTTCTTTTCCGACATACTTTTCAAAAAATGAAGGAAGTTTTGATTCCAGGGAGTGAACAGGCGTCAAGGGCTTCAGCATGACATATGTGTAATACTCATTGTTGCGCCATCCCTCCTGTGTCAAAGATTCTGGCTCGGCTACTTCGATCGTCTTGAATGAAACGAGCATCGAGTAAGTAAAATGCGAGTTGGACGGACAATTCTCAATGATGCCGGTGACCTTATAATCGGCGCCATTTCCCTGAGGGTCATACTGAAATATTCGCAGCGATTGATTGATGGGGTCGCTATCCCCAAAATACTTTTTTGCCACGTGCTCGCTGATGACCACACTGTAAGGCTCCGATAGCGCAACAGCCGAATTACCTTTCAATAATTTGAAATCGAAGAATTGAAAAAATGATGGGTCTGTGGCAATTATTCCTTCCTCGACATACTGTTGTGTTCCTGCCTGAACCACAGATCCGCTTGGATCTATTCGCACCGTGTTTTCTATTTCGGGTAAATCATTGACAAGTGCGTGAGCAAGGGGCGCGGGTGTTATGGCCTGTTTTAGTGAGACCACTTCATTGAATACGGTTGTATTCACCTGGTAGATACGGCGACCCTTCATATGCATTCGGTCGAACGAAAAGTGCCGCTGCGCCCACATACCGATGATCGCGAAGCACGCCAGCCCAACAGACAAGCCCAGAATATTGAGACCTGCATACAGACGATTCTTAAACAGGTGTCTGAGTGCCGTGCGTAGAAAGCTGCGGATCATAGGAGTTGGTTTGCTGTCGGCGGGCAATTATGATGCCGCGGCCTGATTCTCTCTAATTACTCAGAATTTCGCCACCAGCCAATATCAGAGCGTGCGTAAACGTTCGTGAACGTGCGTTGCCGTACAGGTTTGTATGGGCTGACTTACTCCATCGCTGGCCGCTCCAGGGCACCAAGACAATCCAATAGGACAGCGTGAAGGTCTTCCACTGCAGCGCGACGGACAATGCTTTGACGATACGCGTCGGAGATCGTGGGTGCGTACTTGGAAGGACTGGCGTAGGAAGGGGCGTGGAGACTTTGAAAGTTCTTGAAATCCATCATACGCGGAGTCTAAGGAGCTTCGGAGCTACTGGCCGCACGTTGATTTTCGGTTGCGTACCTGGAATGTAGTTAGGAAGGGTTGCTCGTTGTCGGATGGCTAAAGACCGAGGCATCGGAGCACTGCGTTTTGTTCGTGACTGCTTCGCCGCTACGCGCCGGAGATTGTGGGTGCGTACTTGGAAGGACTGGCGTAGGAAGGAGTGTAGAGACTTGAAAGTTTTTAAAATCCATTACACACAGAGAAATCACGGAGTTTTTGAGCTACTGGCCGCACGTTGATTTTCGGTTGCGTACCTGGAATGTAGCGATGGAAGCGTTGCGCTTCGTAGGATGGTTAAAGACCGAGTCATAGGAGTACTGCGTTTCGTTCGTGAATGCTTCGACGC
>DATHKA010000426.1:0-8304 GCA_035489615.1 Chryseolinea sp. | reverse complement strand
CTGATCCAGAATCTCCTTGATGAAATCATCCTGTCGTACCGCACTTTTGTGAATCATGTCCAGGTACACATCCTTCATGGATTTGTTCTTGTCCTTCCTGGCGAGGTTAATCAGACCCAGGACCGAGGCGATGGGTGCACGAAGGTCGTGTGAAACACTGTAGACGAAATTGTCAAGCTCGGTATTGCGCTTACTCAACTCCAGATTCGTTTGCAATAATTTGGCTTCGGTTTCCTTTCTCGTCGAGATCTCATCGTTCAGTGCGCGGGTTCTTTCGAACACCATTCCCTCGAGGTTCTCGTTGAAGACCTCCAGCTTCCGCTGCACCTCTCCCACTTCCCTGACCGTGGCCGACAGGATGATCGTAGAAATGCTCATCACGCCAACGTAGATCTGCAGCAAAAGCATGGAACTGTAAGAACTGGACAGCACAAACGGACCATCACCCGATTTGGTAATATGAATTGAAACCATCGACACGATTAAGACCCCTGCCAATGCGATCATCAGGTCAAACCTGAATGCGAGCCACAACAGTAATGGAAGCATCAGAAACGGCAGGGCATGAATAAGTGTAGTCTGAAGATATCCTACGCGCAGTAACAACAGAATACCAACAAGGTTCAGGAGGAAAATGCCGAGTTCGAGTGTCTTGTCCGGCGAGAACTTGAAGTACGTGCGACGAACAACGGTGAGGATGAAGGGCGTAAACAAGAGGATACCCACCACGTTGCCCACCCACCAGGAATAGGCAATGCGAAGGTACACCGATGGCGCATTGGGATGGAGCAAATACAATGAAACGGTACCTATACACGCGCCGACGCAGCTCATCATCAGGGTGATGAAGAGAAACCTGAAGGCGTTTCGTGGTGTGTTAAAGATGTAAGGGTCTTTGATCCATTTGCCCAACAGGAAAAAGCCCAACAGGGGTTCCAGGGTGTGCCCGGCAGCAATGAGCGCGCTGCTGGATATGATCGCCGATGCAGTAATGTTCGGCGTACTCCAGTACATCATGATGTTGGCGAGCAGGGCACCGATGGTGATTCCGGGCCAGGCTGCTCTGCCCAGCAATATGAGCAGAGCAAACCCGATTCCCGCGGGTGGCCAGGCGGGTAAAGCCATCGTCTTATCGAAAGCAAAAAAATATCCCAGCTTGGCAGAGAGGTAGTACAGCAGCGCAACCCCGATAATTTTAAGGTCTGGCTTATATTTAAGCGAAAGTTTATCTACCAAAATGAATCAACTCATTATCAATCTAATATACCCCATTCCTCCCGGCTGATTCGCCTGTTTCAGCCGAGTACTGGGGTTTGTAAGGTCAAGCCGCACTTTTTGGGGGTTAGATGATTATTCTATCTTCACGCAAGTAAATCGCAACATGGATCTGACCATTCTGTTTTCGCCCGTCGACGAATCCCTCTACTCGGACCTCACCTCCCCTTCGAGCTTCTTCAAAAACATCCACATTTTTGGAGAGAAGATGCCCGACTACCGTGGTGCACACATCGCCATCTTCGGCGTTCGCGAAGATCGCGGTACTCTGCAGAACAAAGGAGCCGATGCTGCCCCTGACGAAGTGCGCAAGAAATTATATCACCTTAAGCGCGGATCAGGATCCTATCGCATTGTCGACCTGGGCAACCTCAATGTTGGGCACGACCTCAATGAGACCTATGTGCGCATCAGCGAAGTTTGCCGTATGCTGATGGAATTCAATGTGCTGCCCGTCATAATCGGAGGAACGCAGGATCTCGACTACGGACAATACTCTTCGTACGAAACCATGGAAAAGCTGGTTAGTTTGCTAAACGTTGATGCATTGCTCGATCTGGACGACAAGAAAGAGTTTGGAGAAAGCCAACAGCACATCCATAAAATCCTGATGCACGAGCCGAACTACCTGTTTAGCTATACGCACCTTGCCTACCAGAGCTACATCATCGATCCTGCGTCGGTAGCGGTCCTGGAGAAACTCAACTTCGAAGCGTTTCGCATTGGGCATATGCGCACCAACCTCCAGGAGATGGAACCCACGATTAGAAATGCCGACCTGCTGTCGTTCGACATGACGGCCGTTCGCGCGTCGGATGCTCCGGGTAATGCCCATGCGCAGCCCTTCGGACTTACGGGAGAAGAGGCTTGTCAGATCTGCTGGTACGCCGGGTTAAATGAAAAGCTGAGCTCTGCAGGGTTTTATGAATACAATCCTTCTTTCGACAACGTTCACCGCTCTACCGCAGCCGTTGTGGCCACGATGATCTGGTACTTTATCGAAGGATATTATCACCGCAAGAACGAGCAGAACTTCAAGAGCAACGACTTCATGAAGTATTCGGTGTCGATGCCCTCAGATCCCGCCATTCTCACATTCTATAAAAGCAAGGCTAGCGAAAAATGGTGGATCGAGGTGCCCTACCCGCACGGTCGCGACCGGTATGCAAGAAATAGTATTGTTCCCTGCAGTTACAACGATTATCAGACGGCGGTAAAGGGCGAGGTGCCGGAGCGATATATCAATATGATCGCGAAGTTGATATAGAGAGAACGGAGGAAGCAGAGTATTTTAACGGCCTGAACCAACTCGCTTCTTCACAACCGCCCAACCTGTGACGAGCGTAACCACTGTCGACACCGTTGCAGCAATGATCAGATGTGCCGTGCGTGTCAAGTGGAGTCCTGCAATGACGGAATCACCAACATTGTCAAGGCTGATCATACAAAATCCCCATAGCGTGATGAGTAGTACGACATTGTACAACCATCCATGCATGAACTTGCGTGGCGTGATACCGGGGTCATTAATTACGAGCAGGAGGAAGATGACCATAAACGGAAGAATAAAGCCGTTGAGGGCCTGTACAACAACAATCACCGGTATCGGCTTTAATCCACTGATACCAATTACAAATCCGGTCAGTAATACGCCTATCCAGACAAGTCTCGCTGTTCTTTCATGGCTTGCCTCGAATACGGTCCTCGTGATTATGGCCGCGGCATAGGGAGACGTAATAGCCGACGCGAATCCTGCGCCAAATAGTCCCAGCGCAAGAGCGATGGCGCCCGCAGTACCGACCTTTGCCGTCAACTCCCCATACAAGCTTTCGAACGACGAGAAGTCAGTAATCGTCGTGCCGGCAATAAGGATCGCCGCTGTAATCAATCCCCCCATCAGAACAGAAATGATAAGTCCCACGCGCATGATGGGCACCGTCTGCCCTGCACTAATTCCGGAACCAAGGAAAATGTTATAGGGCACTACTGTCGTGCCGACAAGCGCCAGAATAGTGAGATGCGAGCCACGCGGCACAACCGGGACAATGGATGATTGGAGCGCGTAACCGAGGGGGAATCGCTGCGTGGCGGCGATTGCGCAGAAAGCAATACCCATAAGGGCAACCAGAAAGGCCATCAGATTGAATATCCAGGATGGATTATTATTCCAAAGCACCACAAAGCATACGCCTACCACCAATACCGTGGTTATGACAGCGCCCATTCCGGTTATGAGCTGCATGCCCGCGACAGCGCCCACAATGTTACCGGCTTCATAGGCGGCGCAACCACCAATGACACTAATCCCCAGGAACCATTGCAGATACCGTCCATTTCTATTTCCGAAAAGCCGGATGAGCGCCTGTCCAACGTTCAGGCCACTGGCAATTGTAAGACGGGCGGCAACTTCCTGCAAGGCGATACAGGCGGCGATCGAAAACGTCACTGCCCACATCAAATCAAGTTGATAGAGCGACCCTGCCGCTACGGCTGTGGTTACCGAGCCCGGCCCAATAAACGCGGCAGAAATGATCGACCAAATGATTACACTTCTCCACGTTTTGTTGATGTGCATGACGGGCGTAGGCCAGGACGGGTCTATACTACATTATTAAGCTGCTCCTTGATTTTTTCAAGTTCCTCCTTCATGACTACAACATGCTTTTGAATGGCAGCGTCGCTGGCCTTCGATCCGATGGTATTGATTTCGCGGCCAATCTCCTGAGAGATAAATCCGAGCTTCTTTCCATTGCTTTGTTTCTCGTTCAGCACGCCTTCGAAGTAATCCAGGTGTGTCTTTAGACGCACGCGCTCCTCATTGATGTCCAGCTTCTCGATGTAGAAAATAATCTCTTGTTCGAGGCGATTCATATCGTAGCCTTCGTCTCCGAAAAATGCCACGACATTGCCTTTGAGTCGTTCGCGAATGCGCGCCACCCGCTTGGGATCCAAAACCTCTACGTTCTTCAATTCAGAGGCGATCACATGCGTGCAATCTTTAAGCGTCTTGCCCAATACATTTCCCTCGTCGCACCGAAACTGTTCACATTTCTTCAGCGCTTCGATAAGGCAGGCGCGTACCTTTTTCCACGACTCCTCGTCGCTGCTTTCGCGAAGCTTGCTTTGAATAACATCGGGTGAATTCAGAGCAAGCTCAAAGAGGTTGTCATATGGCGCAACCACGCGGTCGGCAAGCCGCTTCAGTTCGCTATAATAACCTACAAAAAGGTTCTGGTTGTAACTGTGTTTGATCTCCGCGTCGCCGTATTCCTGGTACTCCACGACAACCGAAACCTTGCCGCGCTCCAATTGCTCGCTGATGAGATTTCGCACTTCGATTTCTTTGTCGGAAAAGATCTTGGGCAACCGCAGGTTCAGGTCCAGGAACTTGGAGTTGAGGCTCTTGACTTCTGCCGAGATCTGCACACTTCCGTCATCGACGGTGTGCTGCCCGAATCCCGTCATCGATTTGATCATGAATGTAAATTTGGATGAATGATTGTGGCCAGAACCCTGGTCAAAGGATTCCTGATTAGAAAAATAAAACGATACAAAATTTCTGAACTCAACTGCGTGATCCCTCACCCTAGAAGTCAAAGCCCAACGTCACAAATACACGTGGCTTCATTACTTCATAGTTTTCTACCGGCCACGCCAGGTCGGCCTTAATGTAATAACCTAGCATCACCGTGCGCATACCCAAGCCGTAGCTGTAAAGCCATGGATTGAGATAATTCTTGATCTGCGCTTTAAATGGTCCTCCGACAATCTCTTCATAGCTTACGCTGTTCTGCGAATTGAATGGCGGCTTACCTGACCAACTCGTGCCGATATCATAGAACGCTATGAACTGCATGTTGCGAAGGAAATTCGATGATATCGGTCCACTCGACAACGCACGAATAAGCGGTACACGAAACTCTGCATTCCCCATCAGGACGCTGTTCCCAAAGAGGGTGGCATAGTCAAAGCCACGAAGGGAAGTCGCGAATTCTACAAAAAGGAGGTCCTGCGTTTGGCCCGGGTAGCCAAGAGGATTCGGTTCGCCTGTGCTGGACTTTCCGTTGGTTCTGGCCTTATTAAAGAACCAGTTATCCATACCGCCGAGCAAATAAGTCTTAGGTGCATTGCCAAAGAAGGTGCCTCCGAAACCACGTACGGCAAACACGATCTCCTTATAGATTTTTTGATAATGCCGGATGTCGATCGAGGCCTGACTAAAACTCAGGTCTGCATTCTGCAGTCCCTGTGTGTGCGAGAAACTCACCTTCGCGCGCGTTCCTTCAATAAGGTTCAGTCCAGTTGATACCGAATTGTCATATACCACCTCCGACTTAAACCCGCCGTAGTAGTTATTCGTGGGATCGCCAGTGGGGGGTGTCGATGGATAGTCAGACGGACCCAATGGCACCGAACGCGCCAACGCTCCAAAAGGCTTCAGCGTAAAGCGAACACGATCGGATATCGGCAGCGATGCACTTACTTCGATGCGATTCAGTGAATAATGGAACAGGTTTCCTTGTGCCCCGCTTTCTGCAGGTTCTGTCTCCCAACGGATTCCTTTGCGATCGATGCGGGCGCTGAAGTCAATGAGTGATTTCAAGTATTGGAATTCGCCGTAGAAGTCGCCATTCCTGAGGTCAACACTGGTCATTAATCCGCCAAAGAAACGATAGTTCTCCAGCATGTCATTCATTTGCGTTTCAATGGAAATACCCAATCCACGCAACGGATCCACCACCAGAGAAGTAACCAGGTTGTTGGAACTGAACTTAGATTCATATCCGAAGGGTCCCGTTATTCTACTCTTCTCGCGAGCCTTCTTATACTTGCTGAGGAACGAGTCGCTGACCTGGTTTTGCTTCACAGCGTCGTCTTCGAAAACATAGTTGTCGGTATTCACGGCACCTTTCTTGGCGGCGGGTTCAGTTGTTTTTGTCGCTATGCGCGTCGTGTCGCCGATTGTGTCTGCGGCAGGCAGGTGGCGTGCAAGCGAATCAGCAGCAGTTATTTTGCCGGTCGAATCAGTAGCGTCAACCGGTGCACCAGGCACGACCACGCGTGAGGTATCCCGCAGCGGAGCCGCTGTCGAATCGGAACCTGACTGACCTTGACGGAGGCGCGCATTGAGGAGGTCCTTTATGCTCATGGTTTTGCTTTCCTCCGCCTGTACTTTTCTGCGATCGCGGATGATACGCGCCTGTTGCAGATCCTTCCGGCGTGTGGCCGGCGTGAATACCTGCTTATTGTAATTGAAGGTGCGGTCAATAAAAATGTTTTCCTTCAGATTCTGCGTGAGCACCATCGCCATGGTCTGATTGGTAAAGTTAATGTCGTAGTCCTTTATGCTCGAGGCGTAGTTGGTTACCTGTGAATAGATGCCAGAAGTTCGGTTATACTTAAACAGATTCACAATGCCTCGCTGATCGCTGAGGTAATAGAAGTTGTTTTCGTCGAGCGCCTTTGGAGCCTGGTCATTGCTCAGCGTATTGGTGACGCGATTCAACAGGAACTTGGTGCTGTCGAGGTCGAAAATAAAGAGGTTGTATACGTTGGTAAGCTGCTCAAACTGCGGCTTGGTATTCGAACGCAAAGTATCCGAAGTTCTGTTGGAGCTAAACAGAACGCGATTGGTATTCGGTATGAAAGTGGGGTCAACATCGTCGTAGATGTCATTGGTAAGACGGCGCGGCGCGCGATTGCGCTTTGCACTCATCAGGAAAAGATCGCTCTTGCCTTCAAAGTCGGCACTGAGAATCACCAGGCGCCCGTTGCTTGAGAAATCAAAGCTCCTCACGTTACTGAACCGCTCCAGTTCGCGCGGTGCTTTCGATCGGGTGGTGAAATCATATAGCCAGAATACATATTGCCCGTTTTTAACACCAATCACGCCAAGGGTATTCGCATCCGCCCAGGCAATCAATGGAAGCCGGTAGTCAACCCGTTGTTTGATAACTTTGCTGCCTCCTGAGATGATGGTTTTCTCCCGTCCATTCTCCAGCGACCTTACCTTTACTATGTATCGGCCACGGTCGTTCTCGGCGTAGGCAATGTTTCGCCCGTCGGGGCTGATTTTAACGGTAGTAAATTCCGTTGTCTTGTTATGAAGGTGCGTGAACGATAAAGAGTCCTGCGCGTTGATGTATGACTTATTCACGCTCGTCTGCATGTCGCCATAAAACTTTTTCCACTCCGCCATCAACTGACGGAAGCTTATCCCCAACGTGATGTAGATACTCTTCTCTTCATTTCGCGTAACGCGCGTATAGTTCAGTATGTTCGCCACGCTGCTTTTGCCATACTTCTCGGCGATGTAATTCCACATGGACTGCCCCACCAGTCCCGCATCGCGCCCGCCGAGCTTCGTCGCCCGACGCGATTTGCGCGTCACCATAAGCTGCCGGATGTAGTCATCCATTTCAATGCTCCATCCTTTGGCCACATACAGCGAGGCGCCATCGACAAACCAGTCGGGAAGATTCATGAGAATGGAACTTTGAAACATGTCCTTGAGATTGCCGCCGAACATCATTTCGTTAACCATGAGGTCCGAAATCTGAAACAGAAGTTCGTCCTTGAACTCCTGCGCAGTGCCCATATGGGCGACTTCGACGTAGGGCTTGATGAACTCGGTCTCGCCACCCACGTTGAACACGTTGTGATTGAGGCCAACGTTACTTTGCCGCAGATCACTCAAAGAATTGTAAAGAAAAACCTTCGTCTTAAAATAGGGGGGATATCCAATAAGATCCGTAATGCGATCGAACTCGCTTTCCAGATATTCCAGTGCCTCTTGTGCAACCTGCTTCCGCGCATCGTAGTAATAGACGTCGAAATTCTCACCACTCAGGTAAAGCCAGTCGAACTGCCTGTATTGTATGCGGTTCTTTCCGAAAACTTCCCGTGATTGTTGGCCCCGTGTTTCGACAAATCCCAATAAGATGCAACACAGCAACAAGAAATAGCCTCTTCGCAAGTTCATAGTCATGTCAGGGAAGTTCAATATAGTGATTTATAACGTTCAATATC
>DATHKA010000425.1:0-7404 GCA_035489615.1 Chryseolinea sp. | reverse complement strand
GTGCGTGAGGGCAGGAGATTCGAGGGCGACTATTTCTTTACTGCGAAAGACGCATCGCCTGTTGTCCCCGGTGGGCGGCCTCCCTTGCACAGCACCAGCATAACGGCAAGTCATTACGCGCTGGATTCTCACGCAGTTCGGAAGCGTGAGGCAGGCAAGATTCACCTTGATGGATTCCTCAGCTATCCCTCGGTCGTTTATACCGTTCCATTTGGTGTCATGGCATCGAAGAAGGTCGACAATCTGTTGCTTCCCGTGCCGGTCTCGGGCAGCCACATTGGTTTCTCGACGTTGCGCATGGAACCGTGCTGGATGGCGATGGGACAGGCTGCGGGCATTGCCGCTTCCATCGCGATAGATAATAGGTCCAAAGTGCATCAGGTCGAATTAAATGAAGTGCAGCGTGCCCTGATTGAACAGAAAGCAACGTTGATTTATTACCGCGATCTCAGCCAGTCAGATCCAGACTTTGCGATGAGTCAGGTAATGGGACTTCGCGGATACATGTCCGATTGGGAAGCAAAGCTCGATCAACCGATTGATCAGCAGACTGCCGCCAGTTGGATGGCCCTTTCAAAGTTAAGTCTTTCGATCGAGGTGGGTAGGACGACGCGTCGAAGTACGCTGAAGGAAATCTATCTTCAATTGGACAAACACTGATCCATGTGATCTGACCGGCTGGATTTTCGCTACTGACGTTTGCCACCGTCATCCTGCGCTATCCCCGATCAGAGATCATTTCTCCGGTCTCGTGACTGTCGCCATGTCGACATAACTGTACTTGCCGAGCACCGTGCGCTGCAGAATAGCTTTGTAGCGACCTCGCGGAGTTGTCGCCGTGACCGTGGTTTCCTCCACGCGAGGCTTTTCCTGGGTTGGCTGGTTTCCAATGAGCAACTCAGTCACTACACGTCCGTCCATTTCTTTCGGAATAGGGAGTTTGTGAATCGCCAATATCGTTGGTGCAATATCCACATTGGAGGTGGGTAGTTCGCTCTCGTAACCCTTTCTGAAGGCCGGGCCATCTGCCAGAAGGGCGATGTGCACCTCGTAGGGGCTCAGGCCGCCATGGCCCGCAATGCCCTTCGAGGAACTGGTTCCCGCAAAACCCTTATCATTCTTCTCATGATTCCAGTTCTCGTCTACCAAAATGTCGGCTGCCCGAGTGGGATGATCCCAGTGTATTGATTCAAATGACAACGTACCCGCTATACTACCATTCAGGTCACCCGACCGGCCCTTGGTGAAGATGGCGCCGACCCAGGGCTCCTCCTGCAGGGCAGACACAATTCTTTTGATCACCTCCTGGTCATGATTGGCGACATATATCGCGCCTTCGGTAATGACTACATCCTCGCTTCCCCTGGCTTTCTTTAAACCTTTCGACAGAAGAAATTCCTCAAGACCCACGCGCCCGGCATAGGTAACGAACCCGTGGTCGGTAGAAACCATGATGTTGAATTTATCTGACAGGTTCCTGGCCTTGAGCTCCGCCAAGATGCGGCCAAACTCAGCATCCACTATCCGGATTGATTCCATAGATGCCGTGGCGCCGATCCCTTCGTCGTGCGCAGTTCCATCCGGATCCGTGTACCAGATAGAACTCACCAGGGGCCCATCGGTTGCTAATCCGAATTTAATCCATGCATCAGTGACCCAGCGATGCACCGCAGTATTGACTTTTCCTTTGGCAGGAATCGGACCTACTTCGCGGACAACGACTTCCCGGAAAGATTCCGGAAGAATAAGAAGGGGATTAATTATGGCACCGCCACTGATCGTGTGATTTTGCATGAACGCCGAACCCGCTGAGCCCGAACTGAAAACCATCATGCGCTGGTTATGCTTCGCCAGCACTTCTCCCAGCGTGATCGAGGTGAGCAGATGCCCTTGTGTAGCTTCGGCAATCTTCGAGAGGTCACCGTAACCACCCGTATTCAAACCCTCTGTACGATTTACCTCGGGAAAATAAACAGTATTGCCTAACAGGCCATGCGTCTGCGGATAGCTGCCGGAGGAATACGACGAGGCATTTACCCGTGTTACAGTCGGGAATACGCTGTGGTGCTGACGGCCATAGCATCCGGCCTTCGCGAATGCATACAGGTTCGGCATGGTCTCATGCGTTATATAGTCCGGGCGAAGGCCATCAAAGAACACGACAATCGTTCTCGTGCCCGTGTCGCTATTCGCTTGTGAGAAAGCACTGAAAAATCCTGCGACGATAATCAGGCCAAGCGTGGCTCGTTTGCTGCATCTTTTCATATTGCCAATATCGGTCGGAAGTTGCTCACTAAAAATACCCAATTATCACCATACGATTACGTTCCTGTTACCCCTGCGATATCATGAACGATGTCAATCGCCAGCGGTATACAGAATCCAGGTATCGATCCGTAGCCGTCGCGTGATTTTAACCTGAACTAAAGGCTGGTTTTATTGAAAGAGCGTGATCGTATAGTCGAGTAATTCTTCGCCGCCGTAATTGCCGTGTCCTGGAATGACAACTTTTACGTTCCTGTAGGTTTGCTTGATTTTTCTGACTGTTTCCGGCCAGGTCACTACGTCGGCATCTTCGAGATTACCCTTCCCGGCGCCGTTCGCTTTGATCAGGCAGCCGCCAAACATCACCTGATCGTCAGCGAAATATCCGATGATGTTGTCGCGCGTATGGCCCGCACCGAAGTATTCTGCGTGCACCTGGCGATTGCCAATTTTCAAGTCAATCTTGCTTTCGAATCCGTGCTGAGGTATGACCTCGGCCACTTTCTTGCTTTTAAGTATATCGATCGTGGATTGGTTGGCGTAAGAAGGAATTTGACTTTCGTGAAAGGCCTTGAGCCCGCCAATGCAGTCAACGTGGAAGTGCGTGGCAATTACACCACGTATTTTTGCCTTCAATTGCTTACCTGCGAATTCGATCAACTCTTCTGCACTTTTATCGTCGGCAGGCGTGTCAAAGACGATCGCCTCGCCGTCATTCACGACGATTATGCCGTTGCAATCGACCTTACCAAAGCTCTGCGTGTTCAGGAATGAGGTGTGCAGGTAGACGTGTTGTGACACTTGCGTGATAACGAGGTTTTCGGAGCGATAACGAAGGGTATCATTTTTACTAGATACCTGATCGTTAACAGTCCCTTCATGACCAGCGTAAAGCGAAGTGATGGAATGCGTTATCGTGAACGCCACGATCAACGCAGCCTCAAAGGTATGTTTAATTAAATGCATAAGCTGGCAAGATAGCGCTACGGCCGAATATGTCGCTTTGTGATGCCCGCAAAATTCAACGCTAGTTTCCGGCGCGATATTGTTGCGGCGTCAAGCCGAAGTGTTTGCGAAAAGCCAGCGTGAAATTGTTTGGCAGGCTGTAGCCGGTCGTTCGGGCCACTTCCGACACCTGACTGTCGGTCGAACGCAAGAGCCTGGCGGCGTGTTCCATCCTGCGATCGATCAGGTACTTGATGGGGGAGGTATTGAACAATTTTTTAAAGCCGTACTTGAGTTTGAATTCGTTGATACCAAACCGTCGGCTTAGGGTAAGCACGGTCGCGTGCTCGAGATAGTTCTGCTCGATAAATTCTTTCACACCGTGAAGTGCGGCAATATCCCGGGGGTTGATCTTGTTGTCCACCATTAAACTCTTCCCAGTAGCCCGCTCGTTGAACTGCCAGAATTGCAGATGCATAAGTGCCTTGACCTGTGCGGCTATGTAGCTTTCCTTCATCGAACCTTCAAAGGGACACGACAGAATGTTTTGTAACACTCCGTAGATGCCGGCATCCATAGGCTGTTTGTCGTTGATCGTGTTGAATTCAACGCGATTAAGTGCTTGCTCCGACATCTTGTTGCCTCCTTCGGCGATCGACTCGATCGTTTCGCGATAGAAGGACTCTTCCAATACCAGGTTTACCTCGTGCTGAATACCCATCTCATCGATCAGGCTTTTGCAATCGTAACGATTGAAGTAGTTGATTGAATGATGGTGGTTAGGCAGTAGAAATGGGTTGTACTTGTCGCGATAGGCAGACAATCCCCCAAACTGAAAAATCATCGATATACAAGGCTTGTCACGGTGAATGGGAATCGCAAGCATCTGGCGTCCGTTGTGAAACTTCCGCCGATTGAGTGCAAAGTCTGAGAAGACATAGCGGTGATTTTCGAACGTCCCCATGATGCCCTGGACTTTTAACTGGCTGTTGCCGGAGACGAAGAACTCACCGAGTGTCTGCTCGAGTTCTCCTTTGGTCTGAATGCTTTGGGTTACGTTCATGCTGCGCTGATAGACTCTCATACGGGCATTGGCTTCGGGGGTTAGGCCATCGCCGGGCAAGATCCGTCAACAATTTGTGTACACGACGATCTTGCTGTTCACAAAAGAACAATTACCTGCTTTCCTGCGCGGGTCGATAATACTTCCCTCATACTTCCTCATACTTTTTTCATAGGCGGTCCGCACCCTGGAAGCCGTTTTCTCCACTATCAACAACAAATCTCAGAACCATGAACTCAACAAACACCCAAATCGATTTCAAGAAAGTAGAAGCTTTTGCCGGCCAGGTAATCGGTGACGTATCGGCCACCATGGGAAGTGCCATGACGCAGATTGGCTATAAGCTCGGACTTTTCAAGGCTATGCACGGCGCAGGACGGATAACAGCCGATGAACTTGCCACCCTGACAAAGACGCACACGCGCTATATTCAGGAGTGGCTCAACTGCCAGGCGGCCGGCGGGTACGTGATCTATCATCCGGCGACACGCACATACGAATTGCCTTTCGAACACGGTTTGGTGTTGGTAGATGAAGATAGTCCGGCGTTTCTCGCCGCTGGCCTGGACATTCCGAGCACCATATGGTCGGAAGAGGAAAAGCTTGTAGCCGAGTTCCGAAATGGTCACGGCCTCGGCTGGCACATGCGCACGCACAAATTGTTCTTTGGCGTCGAGTCGTTCTATCGAACGGGCTACAAGGCGCACCTCACCCAGTCGTGGATACCCGCATTGATTGGAATTGCAGGCAAACTACGAGCAGGCGGAAAGGTTGCGGACATTGGCTGCGGACATGGCGCTTCAGCCATTTTGATTGCCCAGGCATTTCCCGCTAGTCACATTTATGGAATCGACTACCACAAAGATTCGATCGCGGTGGCGCGCGAACGGGCGCGCGCAGCCGGCGTAGAAAATGTTTCGTTTCACCAGGCGAAAGCCGATGACTATCCTGGTTATGATTATGACCTGATATGTTTCATGGATGCTTTTCACGATCTCGGCAAGCCAATGGAGGCTGCAGCCTATGCGTTGCATAAGCTTTCTGAGAATGGAAGTGTCATGCTTGTAGAGCCGTTTGCCGGCGACAAAGTGGAAGACAACCTGAACCCTATCGGCAGGATGTTCTATGCCGGCTCAACTGCCTTGTGTGTTCCTCACTCGCAGTCGGAAGGTGGCGCTTGCCTGGGTGCGCAGGCTGGTGAAAAACAATTGCACGGTGTGCTGAAGTCTGCTGGGTTCACCAGCGTGCGGACGGCCACGACCACGCACGTTAACCTGATCGTCGAAGCGAAGCGTTAGTTCTGCCATTCTTCGATAAGGTAATATTGATTCGTCTTAATGGAAAGGCCATTCATTCGTGAAGGATTGATATCCGGATATCGATAAAAACATCCCAGTCGCTATGCGCCAATTAGATAAAAAAAGTAACCTGAAGGACCACTCACCGACCTTTGTCGGAAGGAACAGATTTTCTGATATCGCGGGAGTTTGCCTTTCCGCGTTGTGCATCACGCACTGTGTGGTTGCCCCAATTCTTCTCGCGCCCTTTATGCTGGGTGCCATGCTTCCACGGGACCGTTTTACGTTTTTGCAGGAAGGCACTATCCACGATATCATGTTCGTGCTTACCCTGGTATTCGGCATTTCGTCCGTCTATTTCGCCGCGCGCCAGGGTAAACACTTGCCTGTGATTTGCCTGACGGTGGGTCTCGTCGCTGTATCGTCAGCGGAGTTCTTCCTGCACGACCTCGCAGTCGTTCGCCTACCAGGCACGTTGTGTGTGATTGGCGGTCACTTATGGGCTATGCGCAACTCCGTCATCTCGAGAGCGCTACTTTAATGCGTCGGGTCTTTTGGCCGTTCACCAACTCCAGCACATATACACCGTCAGGGAGATTGACCGCATCCGTTTCGAGATTTTCAGTATGTCCGGCTTTTAGTGATGCCTGAAAGAGAACCTTGACGACGATGCCGCGTACGTCATACAGCGCCAATCGTGTAGCCGCTGATTCCGTCACCGTGAAGGCAATATTGACCTTATCTGAAAAGGGATTCGGGAATGCCGCAAGATCGAGCCCTTCGCCGGACTTTTCCTCCTGAATCTCTGACTCTGTTTGTGCTACCACGGCCGTGCGAGCACCGGCGCCCTGCGAATTTACGCGCCATACCTCCAATCCTCCAAAATTAGCTGATCCACCAGTAGCCGCCACGTTAATAGCACCATCGTTTATGGTGGCCTGATAGGGACCAAGCCTCCTCCAGGTTCCGCCGGGACCGCTATTGTAGTTTGCCTGTACGGTGCTCCCCTCTAATGTGATGGAGAAAATTTCGGGATTGTTATCCTCGTACGTGTAGATGAAGACTTGATACGTTCCTGCCGGAATCGAACCCAATGTCAGCGTCCATCCACGTCCCCAGATGACGGACCGAATCATCGATGCGCGATTGGCATCGGTGGCCGGTATGAGGGGAACAGTCTGGTTAGTATAAAGCGTACCATTTGTATAAGACAAACCAGGCGCGCCTGTACCCGCCTCCCAATTGATTCCATCGATTACTATTGCCGGGCCGTTTAGGTTGATAGCGCGATATAGCGTTGTAGCCGGTGGCTGAGTAACCGTCAAAGCAAATACATCACTAATTGAACCGCCGGCTCCATCTGATGCCGTCAGCTGAATCTGGAGCGTACCGATATTGCCGGTTGCCGGCGTGCCGCTGAAAGTTCGCGTAGACGCATTAAAGCCAAGCCAGGCAGGCAATGCCCCACTGGGAGAGAGCGTTGCCGCATAAGAAAGAACGGTACCTATATCGGGATCTGAGAACGTATTGGTTGGAAAGGTGAAGCTGAAGGATGATCCCGTCGGGGTGGTGCGGTCAGCAATAGGATTGGCAACGACCGGAGGTTGGTTTCCTACCGGTGCCCCTAGACGCCAGACTTCAAGTCCTGAGAAATTGGCCGCGCCACCGCTGGAGTTCAGGTTGATGGTACCATCATTGATGGTAGCCTGGTAAGGTCCGAGCTTTCTCCACGTACCGGTAGTTCCGCTGTTGTAGTTTGATTGTACGACGGTACCCTCTAATGAAAGGGAGAACGTTTCAGGACTGTTATCCTCCCATACATAGAGAAAGATC
>DATHKA010000424.1:0-2660 GCA_035489615.1 Chryseolinea sp. | reverse complement strand
GGCGGTTTCCGCCCATGAACTCGACATGTCGTTTGCGCGCATGATGTCTGACAGTGCCCTGGCCAACGCCTCAGCTCAAAACCTTGAGGCGGCGCGCGCGCAAATGGCATCGCACCAGCAACTGGTGGCCTATTTGCAGGTACGGGCGCCGTTCGACGGTACCATCACGGAACGTAACATTAGCCCTGGCGACCTGGTGGGATCCGACGGCAACAAGCCCTTGTTCATACTGGAGGATAAATCGCGTCTTCGCCTAACGGTCGCCATACCCGAGAACCTCGCCAACGCCCTTTCTGTCAACAGCGTTGTATCGTTTACTGTGCAGGCCGACCCTTCGAAAGCATACGAAGCCCATTATGGCCGTAGCTCAAATTCTGTCGAGGAAAAAAACCGGTCCATGATGGCAGAATTTGATTTTGTGAACAGTGACGACAATCTCAAAGCAGGGATGTATGCAGAGGTAAAACTGCCCGTTACGCGCAACAAAGCCACGCTTTTCGTTCCCCTTACCTCCATCATTAATTCTACCGAAGGGGTTTTTCTGGTGCGTATCAACAACCACACGGCCGAGTGGGTTTCGGTCCAAAAAGGAAACACGCTCGACTCGCTGATCGAAGTTTTCGGTCCGGTAAAAGAGGGCGAACAGGTGGTGAAAACGGCCACCGAAGAACTGCGAAATGGGCAGACAATCACGCTGAATTAGGCCAATTTCCATCCTTTTATCAATATTAAGAGAATGTTACCTGTATGTTAAAAGCTTAAAAATGGCTTAATATTAGCCGCATTACTTTTGCCATAGATAACAAAGAAATATCACTGTGGTAAAGTTCTCGTTATGCCTCGCATTCGTTTTCGCGGCTTTTCACTTTGCAAACGGACAGGACGGCGATAGGGAAACAGTCACACAGTCAATTCAATGGGCGGCGGTAACTTCCAGCGTGAAGGTGAGCAAACGCCTTTCCATCCTCGTGGACGGCCAGTTCAGGCAGGCAGGCCAGCTGGAACCCATGCAATATCAGGCGCGGACGGGATTAGATATCAAGGTCAATGACCATTTTTCGATCGTACCGATGGGTTATGTGTATACCTGGAATTTTCAGTACGGTAAGCAGCCCACCGCCATCGTAAACAATGAGCATCGTACGTGGCAACAGGTCATGTACAAGCACGATGCAGGAATTGTACACTTCGAGCACCGGCTTCGGTTAGAGCAACGCTTCCTGCAGCACCACTCAGTTACCAGTAATGGTGATGTGGTAGATGACGGTTACAGCGTATTGCAGCATCGGCTGCGCTATCGCTTGCAGGCACGTATTCCCCTTAATAATCGGACCATCGATCCCAAGACGTATTACGCCATCATCTACGACGAAATATTCAAGAGCTGGGGAGAGAACATCACCTTCGACAGCCCCGATCAAAACCGCGTGTTCGCAGGCGTGGGATATCAGTTTGAGAAAAATTTCTCGATGCATATGGGCGGCATCTACCAGATGGTCATTAAGCGAAACGGCGCGCAGCAGGAAAACAACCTTGGCGTGTTGCTGCAGCTGACGTACAACATTGATCTGATGAAGAATTAGCCCCGGCCTCACTCGGGCGAAAGCCAGGGCAAGAAGCCCTGGCTTTAATTGGAATTGTCAATTATCAATTGCCGGTGGGATTAACTTATACACCACCGGTGTGACGATCCGCGACAATAGTGTCGAACTGATCAGGCCGCCAATCAGCACCACCGCCAATGGAGAGATCAGCGGATTAACCGAAAGCGCAATAGGCAGCAACCCACCGATCGCCGTGAGCGAGGTGAGCACGATTGGCAGGAACCGTACCTCGCCAGCATGGCGAATGGCGTCTTCCACCGACATACCCTGCTTTCTAAGCTGGTTGGTGAAATCGACCAACAAGATGGAGTTCTTTACTTCTACACCGGCAAGCGCGATCAGTCCGATGATCGCCACGAACGACAGCGGGTTACCCGTTAACAAAAGACCCAAAACAGCGCCGACGATGCCCAGCGGAATCACACTTAAAACGATGAGCATGCTCTTGAAGGTCTTGAACATGAGAATCAGCACGGCAACAAACATGAATACCGTCACAATGATGATCGTGCCCAGGCCGCCAAACGACTCCTGGCTGGCCTCCACTTCGCCGCCCATAGTATAGCTGTAACCTGCCGGGAAATGAGTGGTCTGCAATTTGTTCATCACCTCGTCGATCACCCGATCGTTCAGGAAGCCTTTTTGAACAAATGCTGATACCGAGACCATACGCTTTTTGTTGTAGTGATCGATACTTAAAGGCGACGCCTCCAATTTCAAGCCGGCAATTTGATCCAACGGAATGGCTACACCCATTCGATTGTTGATGAATAGGTTGTCGAATGCGTCAAGCCTGGGCCTTCCGTTCTTGGGTGTTGTGAGCTCGATGCCGTAGTCCTCGCCATCTGCATCAGAGAACTTCCCCATATCAATGCCGGAAATCGCCAATCGTACCGTGCGGTCAATATCCACGGTGTTAATCCCGCTCATGCGCGCCTTCTCCTCGTTGATTACAACCCGAATATCACTCTTCAGGTTGCTGATCGGATTGTTCACATACATGGTACCCTCAGTTTGCTTGAGCAACTTCTCCACCTCCGCCGACACTGCCCGCAG